>JAAZGI010000470.1 GCA_012511315.1 Clostridium sp. | reverse complement strand
TCATATTCAACTTTTAGTTCAATTCTTGAATCAGTTTTCTTTTAAGTTTTCACTAGTCCCACTTCAATAAGCCTCCCTATTAAAGAAAGGCGCTTTAAAAAGCGCCTTTAACCCACTGTGTTTTAATTCCTTTCGTGCCAACTAGAGAGCCGCTGGGTATTCAAAGCAGAGTAGACGATAAGGGGGCTCATCTTCCTCGATACTGGGGAAACGACCTAGCTCTTCTTTAAAATAATTATCTGTTTCATCATCATTTACGGCAGAAACTTCTCCAATTAGTACATCACCAGTACCGGGCTCCACCCGAAACTCGTGATAAAGATAGGTTGGCAGGGTCACACTTTCCCCTGGAGTTAAACGGATTTCATCGCCTGGCTCAAAGATACGCTTAACACCATCACAGCTGACCGTAATCGGGGTCTGGGCAAACTCTTTTTTCTCATCTGATGCAAATACTTTAATGAGGAGATTACCACCACCTCGATTAATAATATCTTCCATCTTGTCAAAGTGGAAATGCATAGGTGCAATTTGACCTTCTCGAAGCATCAATAATTTTTCAGCATAACTCTTGGGGTAAGACAGATCAGCTTGACGACCATTGCGCAAGGTAATAAGTGAAAAACCAAGCTCCTCAAAACGTCCCTGCCCATAGTCTGTAATATCCCAGCCTAGGCGATTGTCCCGAATCTCATCATAGTCACGACCAAACTTTAACCACATGTTTGGTGTAAATTTACAAAAGGGCGGTAACGTCAGTCCAATTGATTGGACTAAATGTTCCATTTCTTGAATTGCTTGATTGATTCTTGAACGTTTCATAGGTCCTCCTGTTCCAAACTTGCTGTATTTTTAATCCGGTTTCGTCTGAGTCTCATCTTTTAGTTTATATTTCAAAGCCCCCGTTGGGCACTCTCGTACCACTCGGATTACCTCGTCCACTGAAGCCTTATCCACCATAATCCAGGGTCGGTTGGATGGATCAAACACCAACTCATTTTCACGACTACAAACACCAATGTGGTTACACTTCTCTAAACTGAAATAGACGTCAATGTCTTTTCCTTTATATTTACGATAGCCTTGGGCTAATAACTCTTTCTCTGTCATTTTATGTTCTCTCCTTCATTTGTTATCTGTTGCCATGACACGACCTCATTTACATTCTCAGAACTAAAAAGTCATGGACCACTCTTATTATAACCTGACCCAAATCTAGTTTTTAAGAACAAAGCATGAAGATTAGAGGTTTGTTTTTATGCTTTGTGAAAAGATAAGAGGACCAGCTCCACGACAGAGTTAGTCCTCTTACTCATTTATTGTTATATAATGCCTAACCTGTTTTTCTTATAACCCTTTAACTCTAAGTGCCTGTTTTTTTCAATAAAACACTTCTACCAGCATCGGTTATCTCATAAAAATAATTCACTAGATTATGATCTATTTCAATAAATTGATTGGTGCGTACTGTGACTAGATAACCAGCTTCGATCAAGCGCTCTGCTTCTGCTATGATTTCATCTTTATCATATTCTGAAAGCTCTTGACGCCCTCTTAAGTAAACGGGATTGTCGTGCTGTTGATCTTGAATAACTTCTAGAATGCGAATACTCAAATCAGACATGGTTCCCTCCATTCCACTTTGTTTCTATTCTATTAATAATTGTAAACAAAAATTCATCTTTTGTAAACAGTCTTTTCGCACTATAGTTGTCGGAATTGATGAAATTTCAGTTTTTTCAAGAAACTAGACCTTCTTTTATTGATTTTACCCTGTATTGTTTTACTCGGAATTGCAGTTTACTAGCCGGTTTGAGGTAAGCAGGCTGTGTTAATTCACTTGGTTGATGGGATAATCCTCTAAAAACTTACTGATATTTTCCTGAGTTGTTTCCATGATTCGATTCCGAGCTTCCTTAGAAGACCAGGCAATATGAGGGGTGATAAGTAAATTTTTCGCTTCTAAAAAAGGATGTTTTTCCTCCATGGGTTCCCTTGCGACAACATCCACTGCTGCTCCAGCTATCTGACCCGCATTTAGAGCATTTCGCAGATCTTCCTCCACAATGAGTGGTCCCCTGGATGAGTTTATTAAAAGGGCTGTTGGTTTCATCTTTTTTAAACTATTCTGATTGATTATACCTTCCGTCTCAGGGGTCAAGGGGCAGTGTAGTGAAACAATATCCGATTGAGCTAATAACTCATCCATCGATAGGGCAGGAATATCCAGGTTTCGGCCCGTTCGCTTTATCGTTAACACTTTCATACCAAAAGCTTGAGCTAATGCTCCCACCCGTTGGCCAATCCGACCATAGCCAATAATTCCTAAGGTTTTACCCATTAATTCCATTTGCGGAGTAAGATTAAAGGTCCAATCCTTGGCTTCAACCCACGCACCAGCTTTTACGGCCTCACTATATTGACCAATTTGGTGAGCTAATTCTAAGATAAGTGCCATGGTGAACTGAGCCACTGAGTCCGTTCCATAAGTTGGAACATTGGAAACAACAATTCCCATTTCTTTAGCAGCCTTTA
>JAAZGI010000469.1 GCA_012511315.1 Clostridium sp. | reverse complement strand
GTATTAGATTGATACGTACGATTTAAATAATTTGGGTGATAAGTCCAAAAGGTTAGGATTGAAAGGCCTAAGTTGTCTTTTATATTCACCAAGCTCTTATCTTTAGTTGGTCTTATACTAAATTGACTTGATTTAGGCAGACCAAAAGAGGTTGCCATCGAATAGGCATAATTAGGACCAGTAATAAAAATAATAGCTGTTGGTGAAATCATATCAATTTCTCTTTCTAGCAAAGATTTATTTTCTGATCCATAAGGACCATTTAAAGCCAGCTCTTCTGATTCTGAAAGCCAGATCGTTTCTCCATTTATTATTTTATGAACTTTGTCCACATTATTCCAAATAAGATCAAAACCTTCTTCTTTCAATTTTCTAAAAAACTGCCAAAATGGTGACGAGTTATATTTCCAGTCATTCACTTTGCCATAAACTTGACGTTCCAAGTAATTGCGTCCAAATTCTTCTAATTCTTCAAGTGTTTCCGTTCCATATTTACCGTAATTGTTTGTCATCTGCCCAATTATCATTATCTTCCCATTTGGTTGAGTAAAACTTGATGGAATCCCAGGGACAAAAACATTAGAATATTGATGGTCTTTATTGTTATTAAGGAATGGTTCTAATATATTACTTTGCCAATCTTCATACAATTTCAGCATTTACTTCTCCTTAGACCTTTCACTTTTTATAGGTGTATTTAGCACATCACATTTTGTCCTTGATTATTAAAAACTTTCTAATCCAATGACCTCAATATTTCCAAGGCTGCTGGCACGTCCATTTCATTTTTCAAAAAGGCTTTACGCAATAAGGGTGTTGGAACTAACTCATCGTATTTGTCTATTATGGGAGAATCCTTTGGTCCTAAGACGATATTTGGATCCTCTATGTTTATTTCAGCAGACTTAGCTTTTTCAATAAATAATCTAGGATTTAAAAGGCTGGTGATTTCCAAATAATACTTATTATTTTTCACTTCAAGAACTTCTAATTCCTTTTTCAAACCAGAATTTAGAAGGCGTTTGATTGTTTCCAACTCTTTCGTTCCACACCAGGGAATTAGAATGAATTTATTCTCATTTACAGGTATGATTTTCTTTTGAATCAGCCTGTTTTTTCTAGCATGTGTTCTCGCTTTTTCTAATTCGGCTTCTTCTCCAGATAAAAGATATCCACCATAATTATCGTCTTCTAAAAGAACTTGCCGCACCCTCTGGATTATCTCTCCTGCAGTATGGCTGCTAGAGCTACGCCACGATGGTGGTTCCCCTTTTCCATGTCGACTAACAAAAACGATTTTTTTATCTCGATCCACAACGTCTACCCGCCAGGATCCTCCTCCGAGGGAAAACACTTCTCCTGGTGAAGGACACCGTTCCACTGTCCCAATATCTTTTTGTCCACTTTTTACTCGATAACTCATTTTGCCTTCGAAAATGGAATAAAAAGTAAAAAAATTAGTGAGGCGTTCACCTTGTTGACCAAGCAGCAGTTCTCCATTGTCCAATCGGATAAGAACCTCTTTTTCGATGAAGGCACGAAGAAGCTGTTGATACTCTTCAGCTGTTATGCGTCCCTTAAATGGAGGTAGGGTTAAAATATTGGCTGCAAGCTCTTTAGGTAGCATGGAACCCTTTCCATATAGAATACTTAAGG
>JAAZGI010000468.1 GCA_012511315.1 Clostridium sp. | reverse complement strand
TGGTGGTTTAAGCTTTAAAGAGGCAGACAAGAAAGTTCGTGAACATGTTGAAAAGGTACTAGGTCGAAAAATCCCCTTTACAGTCGGGTCAACTAGCTTTAAGCCAAGTCAAAAAGAATTGGGGCTGAGTATAAGCTTTAAAAAAGCTTTAGAACAAGCGAAGACTGCCTATGAAAAAGCCGATTTGGATGAAAAGGCAGAGGCCATTTTGACGAGTCCCAAACTAAACTTTAAAGTGAGTATGAAGGTTAATGAGGAGGACTTGACAAGTTACATCCAATCGATTGCTTCAAAGATTGACCGAAAACCAAGCTATGAGAAGATGGGCCGGATTCTTTTAAAGAAAACCATGCAAGAAAAGCTGTCTAAGAAGATTCAGTTTACATCGAAAAATGCCAAGTCTTTTAAAGCAGCCTTAAAAACAGAACCCAAGCTCATTAAGGAAGTTGCCACAGAACCTGAAAGTAAACCCGCTATAAACCAAGAAGAGACCAATACAAAAACGGCTAAGCAGGTTGTTATCGGCTCTAGAACAACTAAATTTAATGAGAAATCAAAAGAGCGATCCTATAACATTAAGTTGGCGACGAGCCGTATTCATAAAGTTGTTTTAAAACCAGGCGAAGTTTTTTCCACTTTAAAGTGGATCAAAACACCCAATCAATCCAATGGTTATAAACTAGCCCCTGTATATTCTGGGGGTACTATGGTGGATGGCCAAGGTGGAGGAGTTTGCCAGGTTTCTTCTACTCTTTATAATGCAGTGATTCGAGCAGGCCTTGATGTGGTCGAACGATCAACCCATGGCTTTTCAGTGGGATATTTACCCTTAGGTATGGATGCAACCTTGTACGCACCAAGCATAGATTTCAAGTTTAGAAACTCATTAGATTATCCGATTACCATCCAAGGCATAGCGAAGGGTGGAAAATTGACCTTTAAACTATTAAGTGATCCAAATGCCATGGGTGGAATGAGCTATAAATTTACTCAACCCAAGGATGCAGATAATCGCAAAGTAGGCGAAATAAGTTGGACCATTATTAAAACTGATGAACTGGCACCTGGAAAGGAAGAAATATTAGTGGTTCCTCATCCAGCTGCTAGTCAAAAAGTTTATCGTAAAACCTATAAAAATGATAAGCTAATAAAAAGTGAGTTTTTCGATAAAGTTTCCTATCGAGAATTGGTTGGTGTCAAACGCGTTGGCCGTTAAGTAAAACTTTTAATATCGTTTCACATAGAAAGATTTGAACCTCTGATTCTGCAACTTGCAGTTTCAGAGGTTCTTTTAAAAAGTGATAGATTGGAGCCATGTCCTTGACCTGTTATAATAAGCTGGAGATCATTATTTTACTCCCTTTGGGAGAACACGCTCTAGAAAAGAGGAATGAAGCATTGGAAAATCAAACGATTCAGAAAATATTAACGAATGTCAGTAAAGTCATTGTCGGTAAAGATCGTGAAATCATCGATATTTTAAAAGGAGTTCTTTCAGGAGGACACATTCTTATTGAAGACTTGCCCGGACTTGGGAAAACAACGATTGTAAAAGCTTTAGCAAAAACCATGGATTTGAGCTTTTCAAGAATTCAATTTACACCAGATTTATTGCCCTCAGATATTACAGGGATTTCAATCTACAATCAAAAAGAAATGAATTTTGAATTCCGTAAAGGACCTGTTTTTGCTAACATGGTGCTGGCTGATGAAATTAACCGGACTTCTCCCAAAACCCAAGCAGCCCTATTAGAAGTGATGGAAGAGTCACAAGTGTCTGAAGGATCAACCTCCTACGTCCTAGAAGAGCCCTTTGTGGTTATGGCGACCCAAAACCCCATCGAATATGAAGGGACCTTTAATCTCCCAGAAGCTCAGCTAGATCGCTTTATGATGAAGACGTCCATTGGTTATCCGGACAAGGAACAGGAAATGAACATCCTGAAGAATTTCCGCCTTGAAAACCCACTAGACCATTTAAAACCCGTGGTGTCTCAGCAGGATATTCTAAACCTCATGGCCCTAGTTCGTGAAATTGAAGTAACAGATGCTATTAACGATTATATTGTTCGCCTAGCCGATGAGACCCGAACGAATAACTTACTTTCCATTGGTGTGAGTCCGCGCGGATCCCTAGCTTTAATGAGGCTTTCTCAAGCCCATGCTTTAATTGAGGGAAGAGCTTATGTGATTCCGGAGGATATCAAAGAAAACGTGATGCTTTGTTTCCCCCATCGCGTTAAGTTATCTGCACAAGGTCGAATGAACGGTGTTTCTGAACAAGATGTTATTCAATCCATATTGCAGTACGTTAAAGCCCCCCGCTAAGCCTTTATCAGGCAAAACAAGGACTAGTCATGAAAATTGATTTTAGATATATTCTCCTAGTCGTCCTGTCTGGTTTAGGTTCCTACTGGATGGGTGGCTATACAATGAATGCTATTTTTTATATTACCCTGTTGTTATTTGTTGCAGCGCTTCTACAAATTATCTTTTTTTCCATTGTATTGAAAGTTAATATGGTGGAACCGGAAGGTAGACCCATGGCTGGAAAGCCCTTTCGATTGTCAATTAATTTAGAAAACAAGGGGTTTTTGGATATTGCTCACGTGTCTTCACAGGCAGATGATTTTAAAGATCGTCGTATTATCTCAGTAAAACGACAAGACACGTCTTACTTGAGTTATCATTTTAGACCGCGGGTTCGAGGAATTGTTGACGTGGGTACCATTAAGGTTGGGATTTCAGATCTTTTGAACATTTTGACCCGCTGGGTTGAGCTGGAACCAGAAGAGGTGAAAGTCTACCCAGATGTTCCGGCTGAACTACCGGACCATTTAAATTGGACAACCATTGGCGAAGGCAATCAATTCAGATCTTATTCCAAAGAAAACCCTTATAATGTAAGAGAGCTTCGGCGCTATCAACCAGGGGATTCTTTTCGGAAAATTAACTGGAAGGTTTCAGCTAAGTTTAATGAGCTTTTTGTACGCCGAGGTGAGACGACGGAAGAAAAAGATATCCTTCTTATTTTAGATATGAATAAAAATATTCTCACCATGGACCCCCTGGGACTCTATGAAAATACATTGGTAACAGATGCTCTAACCTTATCTAAAGGACTTATTAAAGAGGGCATACCCCATGGTTTTATCTTGACGGATGCTCATCAAAAATATTTTGAAGTGACCTCCCTAGTGGACTATCAAGAACTAGAAGATCATATGGTGATGCATAAGGCGGATGGGAATGATTCGCTTCGTGAGTTTATTGCTCAGAAAAATGAGTTTCTTCATGAGCGGGGAGCTTTGATTTTCTTTACGCGGCCCATCTCCGCTGATTTAGCAGCCTGTGATCACTTAAAGTCTGATCGCAACCAGGTGCTTGTTTATGCACCCCATTTGAAAAAGAAAGGGATTTCGTCGAAAGGACGACGAATGATTTTAAGAGAATTGGAGGGCCCAGGTTATGAAATGGTTTAATTACAATCGAGTCAAGATCCTGGTTATTCTCCTTCATAGTTTCCTGTTAGCTCGCTTGCTGTTAGGAGCCTATGAAGTAAACTTAATCACCCCTTTGATACTAGTTGCCCCAGTCTTAAAAATTGCTGTGCCCACGGCATTGATTGGAATCGGCTTAGTGGGCCTAATCCGAGATGTTAAGCCCATTTACATTCTACTTGCCTTGGTGGGTGGAGTTCTCCTATGGCAAAGCTTTCAGTATAATCCAGAAGGTATTTTAGATGCTGTCCGACTGATTAATGATAAGCTTACTTCAGGTCGAGAACTTCTTTTTGAAGATTTTAGCTTTATTATGGATAATATGACTTTGATTGTGGTAGCTGTGTCCTTTCTAACAATCTATGTCTATCCGTGGAACCTCTTAATTATTGACTTAT
>JAAZGI010000083.1 GCA_012511315.1 Clostridium sp. | reverse complement strand
TGAATTAACGTAAAAAAAGCTATAACCTAATGCATAAGAAGCATTTGTTATAGCATAATGTGTGTAATTGGCGGGAGTGTGTGGGAATCGAACCCACCCGAGAGGCTCCTAACCCCTCATACTGGTTTTGAAGACCAGAGAGCACACCAGAACTCATCCACCCCCATGCTTTGTGATTGTAAACCAGAATTTCAACTTAGTCAATACTTTTGTTGCATTGACTTCTATCTTGCACTAGAAGATTTCGGACTCAAATCTCAACCAAATCGGTTGTCTTTGTCGAAGAAAATCACTTTAAAGGTTGAAGGTTTATACGACGTTCCCGAGGGATGAGGTAAAGGCCCGTAATGAAAGGTTAGTATTTACTTTTTTTTCCTAACAAAAGGACGCCTTAATTAATAATTGTGCAATTAGCTTTCAGTAAATTCATGACTTTGTGAAACTTCAAATTAAATGCAAAAATTTGGGAAAAGATTATCAAATAAAAGACAAAGTATGGTATCATGAGTATGTTAATTCCCTTGGGCATACTAAGGCTTGAAATTTGTTTTTTAATTGCTGCACAAGGATTGAATGACTATTTAAGAAAAAATAAAGTCTGGAAGAAGGCTGGAAGAGAGTTTCTTTAGAAATAAAGAACACCGAAGGGACAAGTCGTGATCTGCCAAGGTCAATAGATGAAATTCTCAGGTTCAAAGATTCCTGCTGGACAGTACCTTGATTTAACTGGGGAAGCACGGCAGTGTTTCCCCTTTTTGTATTTTATTGAAAACGTGTAAGACCCATCTTTTTATTGGAGTCTTTGACAGGAGAAGAGTATGAAGCTGATTACAAATAATCCAATGGTCCGAGACTTTTTCGCTTCGGATGATACGGAAGTAGAATTTATTGAAAGTTTGGGTTATATGGATGTATTGACCCGTGTCAGAGATGAAATTCATCTGGGAGCGGATCTTCTTACTCACCCATTGTCTGGAAGTGTTAAACCCAATGAAACGCCTTTTAAATCGGTGGCTATTGGAAAAAATATCCTTCACGATGTGGATTCTCTTGAAATGATTGAACAAGCCATTGCATCTTATATCAAGTTTGAAAAAAACAAACAACTACCTACCTGGAGCCAACGGGTTCAAGAAGACTTTATGGTAGTAGACTTTGATTTGATCAAAAATGCCCTGAGAAAATAAATTTTGTTTGTCAGGTATTTATAACGTGATGACATGGGAGGAATCTGATTTTCATTACAGATCGCCATGACATGCGGGACCTTGATGGTCTAATTAATTTTGGTTGTTATTTATTCTAAATAACTAACATAAATATTACTTACACGGAAAGCTGATCATGTTTAAGCTGAACGAAAGACTGTTTTAAACAATCAAGGGTTTGCACAAACATTGAGAAGTGATCTAAAACAAAACGCCGCAGAAGCTTATTGCAAGCTGCAAATAAACAGAAAGAAAGGGGATAAACTATGCGTCTAGAAATCGGAAACATCCTGATTAAGGATATCCAGTTTGCGGACAAGACAAAGGTGGAAAATTC
>JAAZGI010000467.1 GCA_012511315.1 Clostridium sp. | reverse complement strand
GTTACTGGTGAGGTAGTGGCTCGTGAAGCCATTAATCCCAATATTCCCACGGGAGATATTGAAATTAACGCCAGTGAATTAAAAATTCTGTCAGAATCAGAGACACCACCAATCCAGGTGATGGAAAATTTGGACGCACGGGAAGACATTCGTTTAAAATATCGGTATTTGGACTTACGTCGTCCAGATATGCAACGAATTTTCACCTTACGCTCAAAGGCTGCATTATCGGTGCGTGAGTACTTTAACGATAAAGGCTTTATGGAAGTGGAAACACCAACTTTAGGTAGAAGTACACCAGAGGGAGCAAGGGACTACTTGGTTCCATCGAGAAACTATCCAGGGACTTTTTATGCGCTACCTCAATCACCTCAGCTGTTCAAGCAACTACTGATGGTGGCTGGATTTGACCGGTACTTCCAAGTGGTTAAATGTTTCCGAGATGAGGACCTTCGCGCCAATCGGCAACCAGAGTTTACTCAGATTGATATTGAAACATCATTTGTTGGAGAAGAAGAAATCCAAGAACTGAATGAAGGGATGATTAAAAAGGTATTTAAGGATGTCTTGAATGTGGATATTCCAACCCCTTTCCCACGGTTGCCTTACCGAGAAGCCATGGACCGGTTTGGTTCGGATAAACCCGACCTTCGCTTTGGTATGGAAATTACGGATATTAGCGAGCAAGTCAAAGACACTGAATTTATAGTCTTTAAAAGCGCTATTGAAAAAGGCGGTTCTGTTCGTGCCATCGTTTTAGAAGGTGGAGCCGATACAGGACGTAAACCCCTTGATCGCCTAGGCGAATTCGTTAAGACCTATCAAGCGAAAGGGCTGGCTACCATTGCTTTAAAAGAAGAGGGCATTAAAGCTTCAATTGGTAAATTCTTTGATGAAGCAGAGCTTTTAAATATCGCAGAAGCTTGTGGTGCTAAAACAGGCGACTTAATCTTAATTGTTGCCGACGAGGATAAAGTGGTGTTCCAATCCCTCGGCGCCCTGCGTTTAGAATTAGCTAAGCAACATGATTTGATTCCTAAAGATGTTTATAACTTCTTATGGGTCACTGAATTCCCACTCCTTGACTATAGTGAAGAAGAAGAGCGTTATGTGGCAGCACATCACCCCTTTACAGCACCGATGGATCAAGATATTGACTTAATGGAAACAGACCCAGCCAAGGTTCGGGCAAAAGCCTATGATATGGTTTTAAATGGAGAAGAGCTGGGGGGTGGTTCGATTAGAATCCATCGCCAAGATCTTCAAGAAAAAATGTTTGAGTTACTAGGCTTTTCACAAGAAGAGGCTTGGGCTCGGTTTGGCTACCTCTTGGAAGCCTTTAAGTATGGTCCGCCCCCACATGGTGGATTAGCTTTTGGTTTTGATCGCCTGGTTATGTTTTTAGCCGGTACCAATAATATCAAAGATGTCATTGCCTTCCCTAAAAACCAGAATGCCTTCTGTCCATTGACGGAAGCGCCAAATGTAGTAGATGAAAAACAACTGGAAGAATTAGGCATTCAATTGACAAAGCCAGATCGCAAATCAAAGGAAGAGGAGAGTTAGAGCGTTATGAAAAAACTATTAAACATTCCATCCTTAGTAATCACCGTGCTCATGACTGCAGGATTAGCCTACTTGATGACTGATAAAAATATTGAGTTAGCTCCAATTATAATTAGCTCCATCTTGTTTTTCCTGCTAAACTATGTGATTTTGTCATTGGTTATCAAAGGGATTGCTGCTATGCTCCGAATCTTGCGCCTGCCAGGAGTTAAGGTCAAAACCTATGCTTATCATCTTTACCCCCTATCGATGCTTGTACTTTACGCTGGATTCTTGATGATTATGGCACGACTTGCTCGCTATTTTGTCCCACCTTATCTATTAGTTGCTAGTATCATGGGTGGTGTTGTTCTTGCCATCATCGCACAATTAGGTGGTGCATTCCCTTCACGTAAGGTGCTACCAAGAAAAACTGCTATTCGAGTCGATAAAGTGGGTGGAAAACACGGTGGATTTGAAGTTTTAGGATCCTTTGTTGGTGAATATCAAGATGGAATTGTCTTAGGTCTAGATACCGTTGAATACAACCAACTTGAAGATATGCATCGTTCCAAAGACTCTATTGTCATTGAAGGCAGCGATGACAATAAGCTTGAAATCATTGTTTTAGCTGAAAAAGCTCAAGCTTATTTGATTGATCTATTGGCTGATCGCCTGGGCGTTCATAAAGACTCATTAACCATCCAGGCAGCTGAGAGAAGGGAAGCGAAAAAGAAAGCGGAAAAATCCTTAAAAGGGCGAAAACGCACCAAGCCGATTAAACTCATCAAAGCTCAAGAAGAAGCCAAGCAACAAGCTCTGCGCAATGCAGACCGCGGTCAAGGCAAAGAATAGAAGCACTTAAAGCAGGAGTTTTAATCTTGGGTGTTCAATATTTTTTAGATGTTGCATTTTAAAAGCAGGGAAGCTAATTAACTAGAACAAACGACTAATCAAGTTTAAAATGACCGAATTTATAAACCGAGAAAGCAAGCCATCTTAAAAAAGAGACGTTTGTTTTCTCGGTTTTTAGGCACTTAAGAACAGAGCTCGCCAAAAAGAGGAGAGTTATCAAAAGATTGGTGAAGCTTTGCTAAGGTTTTATCAATGAATAGGATGGAAGCTGTTTCTAATCATGGCTGTTCCTGTTATAATTTGATGTAGAAGAAAACTACAATTTGAAAATGTGGAGGATATTTTATGTTAAGAGAAATGAATTTGGATACTTTTGTTAACGAACTGGCTTCTGAAAGTCCAGCACCTGGTGGTGGATCAGCAGCAGGTTTGGCAGCGTCTTTAGGTGCTTCCTTGACGAGCATGGTGTTCAACTTGACCATTGATAATAAAGCTAGTGATCACCTTTCACCTGAAATTATTGATGAAATGAGAAAAGCCCGTGAAGATATGCTGCGCATCAAAACTGAATTTATTGATTTGATGGAAAAAGACACAGCGAGTTTCACACGTTTTATGGATGCCCTAAACATGCCAAAAGGAACGGATGAAGAGAAAGCGGTTCGTAAAGAAAAGCTGGATCAGGCGAAAATAGATATCACTGAAACCCCAGAGCGGGTAGCGATTCTTTGCTCACAGATTTGGGACGCTGTTGAATTGGCCAATGATTATGGAAATGTCAACGCTGTTTCTGATGCTGGTGTTGCAGCTTTGATGCTGGATGCTGCGATCAAATCATCCTTATTAAACGTTAAGATTAACTTGCCAATGATTAAAGACGAAGCAAAGAAGGCAGCTTACGTGGAACGCATGAATGGAATGCTAGCTGAATCAACGGAGCGCTCCAACAAAATTTACAGCTCGGTTTCCAATAAGCTGGATGCATAATTCAAGTTCTTTTAAACAAGATATTTCAAGGTTAAGGGAGCTCTTTACGAGAGCTCCCTTCCTTGAATTTGAAGACGAAAAAAAGGCGGTTTTAAAGCATTGGTTGGGTGAGCTACCCGCCAAACAAGTAAAAGGAGTGTTCAAGTTATCTGATTTATATACCCATTTAGTTAAAAAAACTTCAGGGAGCTCTATTTATACACCACCAAGCTTAGTGGCGGAACTGTTTAATAAAACACCGTGGCATCTGGACCAAGACATCCTGGATTGTTCAGGTGGTACTGGCAATATAGCCAGACCCTTCGCCCAGGCCGGAGGTAAGGTGACCTTAATGGACACCGATGAAACGGCTTTAGCCATAGCAGAGATGGAGCTAGAAGGCATTAGAACTAGTTCTGAGGACTTTTTAAAAGCACAGGGGCAATGGGATGTGATCATCGGCAACCCGCCCTGGGAAGGTCACAAGACCATGACCATGGCTCAAAAAGAGGGCTTGCGCCTTCAATTTCCAGAAATAATGGGCAATAAGGCCGATTTGCATTTTGCTTTTTTCGCCAAAGCCCATGAATTATTAACACAAGAAGGGGTTTTATCCTTTTTCGTAGCTCGCTACTGGCTGGAGGCTGAATCAGCCAAAGGACTCAGAGAATTTATTTTGAATCATTTTATGATTCTTTATCTCCATGATTGGTATGGCACGAGACCCTTTGGTGCTGGCGTGGATCCCATCTTAATTGTACTTCAAAAAAAGGTGGCCGATAAAAGTTATCCAATCCCTGTGCTTCGTGAAGACGTGGGAACATTTACTATTAACTCCACCGATCTTAGCGGGGACTCGATGAAGCTTTTAACCAAACAAGAACTCCAGCTACGTCATTTGATAAAAAAGACAGGCGCCATGACCCTAGGGGAGGCCGGAAGGTTTTACCAAGGTATCATTACTGGCTTTGATAAAGCCTTTATTATGACCCCAGAGGAAGCTAAAGAGCGGGGGATTGAACAAGAACTATTAGTCGATTGGATTAAATCCAGCGACTTGCGTAAACTCACGGATCCATTGTCCAAAAACCAATTGGTTACTGATAAGCGCTTAGTTTATGCAGATATTAAAGCTAAAGAATACAAAGGATTTATGGCTTATATTGAGCAGCACCGAGAACGGTTAGAAACTAGGCGAGAGGTAAAAAAAGGGGTTCGACAGTTTTATCAGTTGCAATGGGGTCGGGATCGCGAATTGTTTGAAAGTAAGCGAATTTTATTTCCTTATAAAGCACCCGCTTCGTTATTTGTCACGGCCAAGCAACTCTTTCATTCAGCGGACGTGTATTCCTATGGAACAAATCTTGACAATAATTGGCTTTGTCAGCTGTTAAATAGTCCAACTTATGATCGATATATTAAAACAGAACTTAAAAAACTGGGGGGAACACTCTATGAATATTATCCCCACCGTTTGGAGCAAATTTGGATTCCAGACCCTATGGAATATCCTGATGTAGAAGCCTATCTTGGTATGATTGAAGAGCAACTGATGGAAGAGGATACTAACTAGCTATAAAATAAACTGTAATAAATCGGTTAAAATATAAGATTTTTAAGTGAACAATAGTGTGAGTTCTGGAGGGAAAATGAAAACAATTATTTTTAATGGCTCGCCTCGTAAAAATGGTGATACCAAAGCGATGATTCATTATTTAAAAGAGCGATTACAAGGCGAAGTATTAGTCGTTGATGCCTATGATAGTCCCATCAAAGGCTGTGTGGATTGTCGCTACTGTTGGACTCATCCACAGTGTGCCTTTGAAGACTTTAAGGAAATGGACCAACGGATCAGAGATGCTGACAATATCCTAATCGCATCGCCGATTTATTTTAATGAGGTGACAGGAAATTTATTAAACCTTCTGTCCAAAGTACAGATTTACTGGAGCGCTAGTTTTCTTCGCAAAGAGCAAATGATTCCAAAGCCTAAGCGAGGAGGGATAATTTTTGCCTATGCTGGAAACTGTAACCTTAAATATCCAGAGCATACCTGTCGTATTTTGCTTAAAAATATGAGGGTTGAAAAGATGCATCCCACGGTAACATCCAATGATACAGATCGAGTTCCTGCTAAAAAAGATGAAAAAGCGATGGCTAGTTTAGAAGAACTGGCTGCATTTTTAAATGAAAAACGCTAGCAGATCAATAGGAATTAAGCAAAAACGGTGAGGATTCCCAAGGGCATTGAGAGTAAGGCATGAGAGCTCAGATCTTAAGCAATAAGATATTTAGTAAAAGATATTGAGCACTCTATATCATAAGCCTCTGGGATGATCTGTAAGGCCAAATGAGGAATCGGCTTAAAAATAAAAGTTTTCACAAGACTCCTTGATATAGCTCCTTGACTTAGGGTATAATTGGCGGTGGTAAACGATAGGAGTTGAATTTATGAAATTAGGTATTGTAGGACTCCCCAATGTTGGGAAGAGTACCCTTTTTAATGCGATTACGCAGGCAGGAGCAGAATCTGCTAATTATCCATTCTGCACAATAGAACCAAACATTGGTGTAGTAGCCGTCCCAGATGAGCGATTGGATCGTTTAGCTGAGATTTATAAGTCAAAGAAAAAGGTAGAGACTGCCATTGAATTTTACGATATTGCAGGGCTTGTTAAAGGCGCTTCCAAGGGGGAAGGGCTGGGCAATAAGTTCTTGTCACATATTCGCGAGGTGGAAGCCATTGTTCATGTGGTTCGTGCTTTTGAAGACACCAACGTGGTTCATGTGGAAGGGGATGTAGACCCCATTCGAGACATTGAAACCATTAACTTGGAATTGATTTTGGCAGATATGGAAATCTTAGAAAAACGAATGGAAAAATCCCAGCGTCAAGTCCGCTCTGGCGATAAGCAAGCCAAGATTGAATACGAACTAATGGAACGAATCCGTGTGCAGCTTGAAGCAGAGAAACCGGTTCGGACCATGGAATTCACAGAAGATGAAGCGGCTATTGTTCGCCAATTTTTCTTGATTACCAATAAAAAGGTTTTATATGTGGCGAATATTTCAGAAGACGATTTAGCACAAGGCAATATTGAAAATGAAATGGTGAAAAAAATCCAAGACTATGCTCATGCTGAAAATGCAGGAGTCATTGTGGTTTGTGCAAAACTAGAGCAGGACATGTCTGGTATGTCTGATGAAGAAAAGCATGAAATGCTAGCAGACTACGGCTTGACAGAAACGGGACTCGATCTTTTAGTCAAGGAAAGTTATGACCTTTTAGGACTTATGAGCTATCTCACCGTTGGACCCATGGAAGCCAGAGCTTGGACCATTCAAAAAGGAACCAAAGCGCCAAAGGCCGCCGGGAAAATCCACTCAGACATTGAGCGTGGCTTCATTCGAGCAGAGATTGTTTCTTATGATGACCTTACAACCTGTGGTTCAGAGGCAGTGGCTAAAGAAAAAGGATTATATCGCCTAGAAGGCAAAGATTATATTATGAAAGATGGCGACGTGGTAAACTTCCGCTTCAACGTTTAGACAAATAGATCCTTATTTTCAAGACCAAACCTAGGTTTTAGGCTTGGTCTTATTTTTTATCTGTAAAGAGATGATTTGAGAGAGTTGTTAATTGACTTGACTGAATAGAAAATTATTAATTTGCTATTCAAGAAAACAAAGATGATTTAAGCTATAATTAATCCAAAGTTAGTTTAATTTATAAAAGATCTGAGAACAACAAATTGGGTTCTTGGTTTTTTAAATGGATGGTAGGGATGACTTTATAAGTTAATTTATTTCCTATCTGAAGGAGTGGTAGAATGGATTATTTTCCTAAAATCGGTATTTTTAAATTTATCATGTTATTTGTTTTAAGTATGGTGATGAGTGTTTTATTTGCAGTTCCCTACACAATTCAACTGGAAATGAATGGAGTGACTGCCAATAGTAGCGCAATCTTAATTTTTCTTTCTTCCCTAGGATTATATTTAGGAATCTTAGTATTTATCTGGTGGCTTAGCTTAACCAAAACAGATCGAGCTCGGATATGGGAGCCGGCACCTGCCAGAAGTCCTGGCCATATCGGATTTATTTTGGCTCCATTTTTGCTCAGTCTACCTGTTAATATTATCTATGTATTATTTTTAGAACGATTTATGCCGGATTTTTTAGAAAAAATGATGGAAGCTGGCAATCTTCCAGAGAATATTTTAGGTAGCATGGAACCTCTGTCACTATTTTTATTGTTTTTGTCCGTTGTAGTCATGGCTCCCATTGTAGAAGAGATTGATTTTCGGGGCGTACTTTATAATTTACTGGGCAAACGGATGCCTTTGATCGCTGCAGCAATCATTAGCTCCATTGTTTTTGGACTTATGCACGGAGCGACCTTTCTTCAGACCGCAGTTATTGGATTTGTCTTAGCCTTTATTTACCAGGTCACAGGCAATCTCAAAATTGCAATCCTAGGACATGCTGCT
The DNA here is from genome assembly GCA_012511315.1 of Clostridium sp. Classification (GTDB taxonomy): domain Bacteria; phylum Bacillota; class Clostridia; order Clostridiales; family Clostridiaceae; genus JG1575. Next base: position 367 of record JAAZGI010000467.1, on the reverse strand, counting down.
AATAATGGGATTGCTCTTGGACAAGGAATTCTCCTAGCCAAAGGTATTATTAGAGAAGGAGAGCTAAGTGAAACCATCTTTGGCAGTGTTATTTTATTGTTTGCCATTATCATGCTTGTAGCCATGGTAAGGTATTTACGTAAAAAGTCCTTGGGGAGTGTCTTTAAGGACTCAGCTCCAATGTTTAAAAAAGAAATTTTTGAGCAGCATAAATTAGAGCAAATGAGATTAGAAGAGATGCGGCTTAATGAAGAGCAAAAGCTATTGAGGGATAATGAATTTAGCTCCTAATCGGACCATTCAACTGCTAAAGGGACAGGCATATAGCCTTCTCTACTAATTGGATCGTTGTGAAGAAAATGAGGTG
>JAAZGI010000466.1 GCA_012511315.1 Clostridium sp. | reverse complement strand
TGTTTGAAACAAACATTCTTTTAAGGTTCTAAAGGCTATCTTAAAATTTTTGTTTGACTTACCCTCCCCTTTTCTTTATGATAGATTGGTAAACACGTTTGAATGGGAAGAGTACATAGAAAATAACCCACCAGAGAAGACAAGTCATAGGCTGAGAATTTGTCGGGGAATCAATTTATGGAAGTTCATCCCAATAGTGGCACAGGTGATAATGTAGTCTGTGACGGAGTCCCACCGTGAAAAGGGTTTGGAGTGGCAGGTTTTCCTGCAACCAGGGTGGTACCGCGAATTTTCGTCCCATGGATTTTTCCATGGGACTTTTTGAATTGAAAACGATGAATTGGAGGATACATTATGCTTGAAAAACTGGAACAGTTAAAGCTTGAAACGCTGGAACAGATCCGTGGAGCTCATGACCAAGAAGAGTTAAACGGTGTACGTCAATCCGTTATGGGCAAGAAGGGCTCTTTAACGGGTATTTTAAAAGGACTGGGCAAACTCTCGCCGGATGAAAGAAAGACGGTTGGGCAGGCTGCTAACGTGATTAAAAAGGACATTGGCGATGCCATTAGTCAACGCTCTGAGGAATTGATTTCTCAAGCCTCGGTGATTGATTATGAGATGGACCTAACTCTCCCTGGTATTCAACCTAAACTAGGAGGTCTCCACCCGATTACTCAAATGGGCTACGACTTAAATGATGCCTTTCACTCTCTGGGCTTTGAAGTCTATGAAGAAGTGGAAATCACCAGTGAGAAGTATGCTTTTGACCACTTAAACTTTCCACCGGCTCACCCAGCCCGGGAATCCATGGATACCTTTTGGATTAAGGGAACCGAAGACAAGGAAGCTGAAGAACGCTTATGCCTACGACCTCATTTAACTGGCGGATCTGTTCGCTACTTGAAAGACCATGGAGCGCCTGCCCGCTTTGTTTATCCAGGTCGCGTTTATCGCAATGAAAATACCGATGCTCGTCACGAAAGAGCTTTTTACCAATATGAAGCCCTAATTGTGGAAAAAGATTTTTCTTTTGCTGCCGGGAAACTTTTAGTTAAAACTGTCTTAGAGAAAGTTTTTGGACAAGAAGTTGATGTGCGCATGCGCGCTGGCTTCTTTCCCTTTGTGGAACCTGGCTTTGAAATTGATATGAAGTGTTTGGTTTGTGGTGGTGAAGGCTGCAAAGTTTGTAAACATGTTGGCTGGATTGAAGTCATGCCGGGTGGGGTTCCCCATCCCAATGTCTTAAAAAGTGCCGGTCTAGATCCCGTTGAGTGGACTGGCTTTTATATCAACATCGGCTTGGATCGCCTCGTTATGATGCGCTACGGTGTTGACGATGTTCGACTGTTTCATTCAACGGATCTGCGATTCTTAACGCAATTCAAGTAGGAGGATTAAATTATGCTGATATCATTAAACTGGATCCGGGAATATGTAGATTTGCCCGAAGATCTCACCATGGACAAACTATCCTACGATCTGACTATGCGGACAGTGGAAGTTGAAGGAACTTATAACCCAGCCGATGGCTTAGAAAACATCGTTGCTGGAAAAATTTTAGAAGTAAAACCACATCCCCAGGCCGACCGTCTTCGCTTGGTAATGACCGATGTGGGTTTAGAGGAACCCGTTCAAATCGTTTGTGGTGGATCTAATCTTGAGCCAGACCAATCGGTAGTGGTTGCCCTACCTGGCTCCTTTGTCCGTTGGCACGGTGAAGGTGAGCCAGTAGCGATTAAAAAAAGTAAGCTCCGCGGCGAAGCATCCTATGGGATGATCTGTGGTGCCTCAGAAGTTGGTAACCTTGAGGAGCTCTTCCCTCCTAAGGAAGAAGAAGAAATTATGGATATTTCTGCATTTAATCCAAAACCGGGAACGCCCATCGCTGAAGTTTTAAACCTTTCGGATATTATTCTGGAAATCGATAATAAGTCCCTAACCAATCGACCTGACCTTTGGGGTCATTATGGTCTGGCCAGGGAAATGGCCGCCATCTATAATCGCCCTTTAAAACCTCTACCAGAGTTTACGGCTCCAGAAAGTTTAGCAAAGTATCCTGTAACCATTGACAACACGGATCATTGTATGCGCTATGTTGCCTCTCACTTTAAAAACCTTAAAATAGAAGCTTCCCCCTGGGATCTTCAACGGAAAGTTTGGAGCGTTGGCATGCGACCAATCAATAACATCGTTGATATGACGAACTATGTTATGCTGGCAACCGGCCAACCTACCCATGGCTTTGATGAATCCCATGTTCATGATGGCATTGTGATCCGCAGCGCTCAAGCTGGCGAACAATTAGAATTACTCGACAAGCAAGTCTTAGAGCTTTTAGATTCTGATTTATTAATCTGTGACAGCAAAAACCCCATCGGCCTTGCCGGTGTCATGGGAGGTAAAAAAGATTCCATCCTGCCAGAAACCACTGAAATGATTTTGGAGGTAGCTTCCTTTGCTTCTTCAGCTATCAGAAAATCAACCCAAGAACACAATCTACGCACCGAGGCGTCCATGCGCTTTGAAAAAGGCATCAACACCCAGCGAGTCGATGAAGCTCTTGGCCTATTCCAAGCAATTTTAAAAGAGATTTTACCAGAAGCTGAACTCGTTGCTTTTCAGGATGAATACCCGCAGTCGACCCAAGAATTCTCCATTGACGTGGAAAAAGATTTCTTAAATAAGCGCCTTGGGCAAACCATCTCCTATGATTTAATGAAAGAAAGCTTAATTCCTCTTGGCTTTAAGGTGGAGGACGCTGATACTCACTTCTCAGTTCTTGTGCCAAGTTGGCGGGCTACCGGTGACATCAGTCTACGGGATGACATCTTAGAAGAAGTCGCTCGCATGATTGGTTATGAAAACTTTGAATTCATCGCCCCCTCTGTACGCCTAGAGGGTCCGATTAATCAAAAGAAAATCGAACTGGAACGAGCTGCTCGAGAATATTTGGCTTATCGTTGTGGTTTACAAGAAATCTTTACCTACCCGTGGGTGGATGAAAGTTATATCAAGGCCGCCGGTGATAACCCAATGGATCTATTAGAGTTGGCAGCACCGCCCTCACCAGAGACTGCTCATATTCGGAATTCCTTAATTCCAGGAATGCTCGAAGCTATTGAAAAGAACACTCGCTACTTTAATGAGTTTAAGATCTTTGAAATGACCCAGGTTTTCTCAAAAAATGAACAGTTCTCACCATCAGCTATCACAGAGGTTTTACCCCTTCAAGAAAAACATCTAGCGATTGGTCTAGTTGGAAGTGAACCAGAAATGCTTTTCCGTGAACTCAAAGGTATTTTAGAATCTCTTCCACGGGTCACCATGGCTGAAGGGATTAGTTTTTCCCATATCACAAAACCAGCCTGGGCAGATCGCAAAGCTTGGCTTAATATCAACTTCAATGGTCAAATGATTGGTTCCTTAGGCTTACTTTCAATGAAAGCTTCAGCCGATGCGGGGATCAAACGAGTCTATTCAGCTTTAGCGGAATTAAACTTTGAAACCCTCATACCCTTCCCATCCAGGAGCAACTCCTTCCAGTCGCTGCCCCACTACCCCTTAGTGGACCAAGACTTGTCCCTCTTAATTGATGAGGAAGTTACTTGGCAGGAAATTGAAGATGCCATCGGATCTGGCGTTCGTGACCTTAAATTTATCGAAGAATATAGAGGTTCCCAGGTTCCAGAAGGCAAAAAATCCCTCACTTTAAGACTTTGGATCGGATCGGATGAAAAAACCCTTTCCTCAGAAGACATTGACAATCAAATGGGTGCAATCATTAAGCGATTAACGAAAGCTACCAAGGCTGAAATTCGCGACAAATAAAGAATTCAAATAAAACCACAAAGCCATTTCAGATTGTTTTCTAGCTCAACAGAAAAAAGCTCCAACTCAGATCCACCATAGGAACTGAGTTGGAGCTTTTTTAACTATCTTTTTAACCATCTTTTTTGGCTCTTCGACAAATGGTGTTGGTGAGTGTAAAGCAAAGTAAATAGCAGATTATTAGAGGAAATCAGTGATGGTTTCCTCTAATTGCCTTTAAGCAGCTATTTCGATTTTATCAGTGTAGACTAATAAGATGCGATTGCGGAAATTATTGTAGTTTTTATA
>JAAZGI010000465.1 GCA_012511315.1 Clostridium sp. | reverse complement strand
TATAAAAACTACAATAATTTCCGCAATCGCATCTTATTAGTCTACACTGATAAAATCGAAATAGCTGCTTAAAGGCAATTAGAGGAAACCATCACTGATTTCCTCTAATAATCTGCTATTTACTTTGTTTTACACTCACCAACACCATTTGTCGAAGAGCCGATAATTGAGTCCATAAGAGTCGCAAAATAAAAAGAGCCAGTGAAATAACATTTGTAAACAAGTTTTATGGTAGTGTCAAAAAAAAACCGATTGAGAAGTAGTCTAAAGTACTACTTCTTTTTTTTATCCTTCTTCAGAAACCTTCATATGGATTTTTAACACTAATCGTAAGTGGTTAACAGAAGCACCTAGACTCTATACTCGTAAAAGCTTTAAAATCCAAGAGTTGTTCTCACCAAGGCAAAATATCCTTAGGCTTTACATCAGTAGGTTAATTATAACTTGCCTCTCAATGATGCGTTTTAATTGCTCATAGGAATGTAGTTTGTTCACTTTTGTTGTCTCGACGATACTATAAATAATATTGTTAGCTTCGGCTCTATTGTTAATAGCACTAAAGATCCAGTATTAAAGTCAATTAAAAATCCTTTGATTTTTCGTTCTACTCTAATATTAGTAATTCAAATCGTCCGTCCTTTAGGAACTTAATAAGTTCAGCTCATTGATTAATACTCTATTTAATTCCTCCATCCAACTTTTATTTTTTGATGTTACCGTTCTTGTGTCATGAAGCTATCACTTCAAAACCTCAAACTATGATTTTGTTGTCTCCAGGATCATTAGTCACTAATTAACCTTAATCAAATGTTATGAGATGATTTTTACATAAACTGAGCATAAATCAAATGCGTTTCTATTAACCACTTACGCTATACCTAACTAAATTCGGTTGAACTCAGCCCCAAACCTAGAAAAGACTTAGTTTTTCCAGTTTTTTGTATCATCCTCTCAATCTCTGATTCCAATTCTGAGACTTTAACATTGTCTCAAGGTAGCTTGTCAATACCGTTCCTATCATTACTTCAGAAGTAGCTGACAAGTTTTTTCCATCAATTATATCAGTTGGGCTAAATCCTTTAAGTGTACATTCTTCTATACATTGCAAGAACTTGTTATTTAGAAAATCATTTCCAGTAGGGCTTTTTTAAGTCTTATAACTTAGTCTAAACAGATATATTTCCCGTCAAAATTCAGTTAGGACTGCTATAGAGCATTCACAAATTAGTGAATGCCTTGGCATGTTAGTATATAATTAAAATAACACTATAGCACCCAATTTAAGAAGTATAAAAATTTCGCCAGAACTTTTCTGAAAGTTATTCTTAAGAATGTATCGGGTTTAGATTCTTTCTAGCTTAAATTGACAATCGGGATGTTAAAAAGAGCACGCTCGTATAGTCACCTACTTAATAATAAGTCTATGAACTCAATTCACTGGTTAAAATTACAAATTCACTTGATAATTTTATGGTTCTGAGGACTATAAGGGGAATAAAATGGCAATCAAATTCAACAAAGAAATTGTAGCTAATTCTTTAGGTTCTGCCTTAAAGAAAACTACCAAGATAAGTAAAGATGCTGTTCAAAGCGCACAACAAGGAGCTATTGAACTGTACGACAAAACTAAAATCGATAGAAAAATGAAGAAGGCCAAAAAATATAACGCAATATTTCTCGACCAGTTTACCGCAAAGGATTTCTTCTTACCTAACTTGATCAGGATTGTTGATGATGCGGTTAGACGGGATATTGATGCTTGTGAAGGGTCTATTGGTTGGCTTAGTACTGAAAAAGGTATGGAGGTTCTACATCTATACGATGAAGCCATCGAAGTAAGTGGCATCAACTTTGTGCCCTCTCCTCGATGCGATGCCATCTATTATGTTGACAGTTTTGACAGAAATCGGTTCATTAACATTGACAGTATATTCAACCAAGCTCACGAAGAACGACTAGCGGAACTTAAGCATATTGCTTATTCATTAGGAGCAACTCGTTGCGTCATCCAAATCAGTGAATCATCCACCACTTCCCGATCAAGCTGGAGCAGAGCCGACTTAAAAGCTCAAGCCTCCCAGAATTCTGATTCTGCAACCATTAAGGGTGAATGGCTAAACACTAATAAGAACCAGGAAAACAGAAGCGGTTCTATCATCGCCACTTTCAACGGGAGTAATACTCCACTTCCACCACAGTTAAAATGGTTTTCTCATGATAACAACATAAAAAGACTCATTGAAATGCGCTGCAATAATCAAAACGGGAATAACATCCTATCCGAAACACTGGAAATTAAAGGAGCTACATCAAGAACCATGTCTCGGAAAACTGCAAACTCCATTGATGCTGTAATCAAAAAAATAGGACTAAAAAGCTCCATAGGGATCGAATCCAACGCCATGCGTGAAAGCCTGAGTAAATTAACTTTTACTATTGAATTTCCAAGCATGGATTGATGATAAATAACAAATTACTTCCATACGATATTTCAGAGCATTTTCTTTAACAAAAAAAATAATGGGTATTCTAGCAAGAGAAGAACGATAATAATTTGCGAAATTCTAATAAAATCGAAACTAGAATTTGTGTCAAAGGAGATCTAATCGAACTCCAAATTTCAACTTCAGGCTATCTGAGTCCAATACAATACGAAACCAGGAATAAATCAGTTATCTAGACAGACCTCTAAGTCTACAATATCCCTTTTATTGAAATAGCACCAATTGGCAAAATTACTTATGAAAGTCAAGAAAGTGTAAGACTAGCCGCTGTTGATATGTTACTTTTCAAATAACTTTCAGGAAATGAAATCCATTGACAAAAGAATCAAGCTGGTGGTCAAACCAGCCTTGCCGATGTGAGTTACTACGGGTTCATAGCTGCAATGTTTTGAATAATTTTTTACTCATAATAACCAACTGAATTCAATTTAGCTTACGCCATAGATCTTTACATTTTTCCATTTTCCTCTTTTAAATACCACATAGGACCATATTCCTGAAATTATATTTGTAGTACTGATTGCAATCCAGACACCTGTTGAGTTAAAGCCTAATAAAATGCCTAACAAAAATGCTAGGAAGATTCTAATGACTACCCAACTGACAAATGTAATTTGGAG
>JAAZGI010000464.1 GCA_012511315.1 Clostridium sp. | reverse complement strand
GTATAAAAGGATAGTTGTGGAAGCTAAGAAATCCACATGTTGGCAAAAACTCTATCCTTTACGTAGGCAATACTTGAAAAAATGGTGGATTGGAGTCTTAGCAGTGGAACAAATAGCATATCTAAGAAGTTGTATCATTTGATAGCCATCTTCATGAGAAAGCTAACTATTAAAAGACTTGATTAAAGCTACTGCATAAGGATTAATGAACCGATTAGAGTCCGGAGGATATTCAAAGAATTATAAGGAAAACTGGCATGAAAATTAAAAATCTCAAATAAATAAGGAGCATCATCACTATAATTGTTTTATAATGAAAATGATTTTGAAAATTCTAGATGAAATAATAGTATTTATTAATTAATTCTGAGAGGGAACATGAATGAGAAATAAAACAAAGAAAACCTTGGTTGCTGGTGCTTTAGCTCTTTTGCTGGTGGGGTCTTTTCTCCCGGATCAAGTATTAGCTGGGGTTGGGAATCGAATACTTGGTAAGTCCGAGATGGTGGCAGAAAACACAACTCTGAGTATTCCTCTGATTGATGAGGAATGGCATCAATTAATCGGCGGTAGTGGCGATGAGGTCTTCACCTCAGTGATTGAAACCACAGATGGTGGCTTTTTTGCTGTGGGACATTCTAGCTCCAGTGCTTCGGGCAAGATTGAAGCCAATGGTTTCGGTGGGATGGATGGCCTCATGGTTAAATTCAATGCCAAAGGGGTTAAGGTCTGGGACCGCTTGATTGGTGGTAGCAGTGATGACTTTTTCCAATCAGTGATTGAACTGCCGAATGGTAGTTTTGTAGCTGCTGGCTACAGCGAATCCTCTAAAAGTGGAAATTTGTCAGATCTTAATAATGGAGGACAGGATGGTCTCCTTGTAAAGGTTGATGGCAAGGGGAATATCCTTTGGGATCAATTATTTGGTGGCAAGGGCATGGATCGTTTCTATTCTATAATTCAAACCTCCGATGAAAACCTTCTAGTTGCCGGAGAATCCAACTCATCGAAGTCAGGAGAAATAACTAAACTATCCAATGGATCCAGTGATGGTCTTTTAGTACAGTTTGATTCTCTTGGTAAGAAAGTTTGGCATCAGCTTTTAGGGGGTAGTGGACTAGATTTCTTTTCAGATGTGATTGAGACCTCCGATGGTTTTGTAGCCGTGGGTGGAAGTTACTCTTCAGTTTCTGGTCACAGCAAAGATAAAAACAATGGCAGTCAAGATGGACTGATTGTTAAAGTCAATACCAAAGGTGTTCCCCAGTGGGATCAAGTCTTTGGCGGTCGAGCCTATGATCGTTTTGATGCTGTAGTTGAAACAGCAAATCAAGGCTTTATGGTAGCGGGCTCTAGTTCTTCCACTAAGAGTGGAGAGCTCACGGACAAAACAAAAGGAGGCAAGGATGGTCTTTTGGTTTCCTTTGACTCCCTAGGTCAATCTCAATGGAGTAAACTAATCGGTGGTGTAGGTCAAGATGGCTTCTCCTCTTTAATGAAAACAAAAACTGGCTATTTAGCAGCTGGCTCTATGGATGCTCAGTCCCTTGGAACGGATGGTTCAGGTGCGAACAGACAAGCTCTGGGGAAGAGTATTTTATATGAATTCTCACAGTCAGGCACTAAGCTTTGGGACCGAATTCAAAGCGACGATAAGCTTAATCATTATCAAGCTCTAAAATCCACCAAGGATGGTGGATTCGTGGCTGTTGGCGCAGGCCAGAGTGAGACTAAAGATGGAAGTGGAGAAAGCAATGCTGAGTCCACAGATGGGCTCATTACAAAGTACTATGTTCCCAAGGCTCCAGCCATAACAGCTCAACCTAAAAATCAGGCCTTAACAGCTGGTCAGGTAGCAAGCTTTAGTGCCAGCGCCAGCGGTAGTTTAGCACCAAGTATCCAGTGGCAAGTCAAGGAAGCTGGATCTAGCAGCTGGCAAAATTTAGATGGACAAAGAAGTAAAACACTGAAGGTGACAACAAAACTAACAGATGACGGGAACTCCTATCGCGCTGTCTTCACAAATAAGTGGGGATCAGTCAGCTCACAGGCTGCTTCATTAGCCGTGAGCCCAGCGCAAAGTTTAGATGTCATATCGGGGCCCAATCGCTTTTTAACCGCAGCAGCCATTAGCCAGGCGGCTTATCAAAGGGCTGACACAGCAATCCTAGTACAGTCCGATAACTTCCCGGATGCACTGGCAGCTAGTTCTCTAGCTTATGCTATGGATGCCCCGATTCTTTTAACCGAAACAGAACGCCTCCATGAGGCAACTAAAAATGAGCTCAGTCGTCTCGGGGTTAAAAAAGTTGTGATTTTAGGTGGTGTTCAAGCCATTG
>JAAZGI010000009.1 GCA_012511315.1 Clostridium sp. | reverse complement strand
TTTACTTGTTTTCCTTCTTCTTTTCAATAAAGCCATAGCTAAAACATCTCTTTCTTTTAAAACACATGGAAATATTAGCTGTTTACTAAATTTTATCCTCTATCAGTGCTTGTTACAAAATAATATTTTGCTTAGGCCCATATTTTAGGTGTTTCGCAAAAAAATAAAGGCTGATTTTCTTGAAAAAATCAGCCTTTATTATGTTTAAAATTAATTTCTTGGTCTCAAGAACCCTTTTACTCGATTATTTTTATAATGCCAGTCTAAATCGACAATTTTTACAACATCACCAGGTTGTGGTGAATGAATCATTTTATTGTCTCCGATAAAAATACCTACGTGATAAATTTTACCTGACTTTTCAAAAGCAATAATATCTCCTGGTTTTGGAACCGAAACTTTGTTTGAGATTCCTGCCCATTGTTGGGAGGCAGTACGTGGAATCCGAATTCCAACTTTGTTAAAAGAGTACTGAGTCAAACCTGAACAATCAAAGCCGCCTTCTTCCCATGATTCTCCGCCGAATACATAAGGTGCACCTAGAAGAGTTCTTGCCACCTCAATTACCTTGTCCCCAATAGAATCCGGATCATTTTCTGGCTTGGGTGCCGGAGAACTTGTTCCATCGTTGGTTGCAGGATCAATCCAAGCTCCAGGTGAGTTTTTTGATGTTGAGATATTTATCATCCCACTAAATATTTTATAAACATAATAGGTTCCCGGTGTCATTGTCTGCATGGGATTTGTTCCAGCAGATGCGTCTGCAGCTGTATAATACCCAGATATTTCAGCTAAGACTTTATAAGCATCTCCCACTTCAATCTTTCCAGGATCACTTGGGTTTTCTGGTTGTGTTTCAACCGGTGGTTCTGGATTAGTTGGTGGAGTAGGTGTCGGTTCAGATGGTGGTGCAGGTTCGTTTGATGAGTTGTTTGCTGGGTTAATCCATGCTCCTGGCGCACCCTTCACGGTGGAAACATTATACATTTCGCTGAATTCTTTAAACACATAATAGGTTCCAGCAGATACTTTACGAATTGATTTTGTACCAGCTGCTGCATCTGCGGCTGTTAAATGGCCAGAAACAGATGTAAAAACTCTATATTGATCACCTGCTTGGATATTCTCTGGATTGGATGGAACTTCTGGAGCTGGTGTCGGATTAGTATTGTCTGCTTCACCAGTGGTATAAGGCAAACTATAGAACAAAGTATCCGATAGGTCCCAATAGGATTTATAAGAATATCCTTTGATTCCTCCAGTTTCTATGTACAGCCATGAACCATCTCTACCCAAAACAACGGCTTCAGTTCCCGCTACCGCATAAGCTACTTTTTCTGCTCGATTATTGGCAGAAGCTCTAACATTAACATTGGAAGTTGCCGTCACCGTGTTGCCTTCCCAATATGTCCGGAAAGAATAACCAACGGTTCCATTTAAATTAATTTTATACCATCCATTTTCTGTTCCAAGATACTCTGCAACATCCCCAGCTTGAGCATAACCAACTTTTTGCGCTGAGTTATAACTGGAGGCTCTCACGTTAACATTGCTTTTGGCCTTTATGGTAGTAGCTTCCGCTATTGCACCAGTTAAAGGAGCCAGTAATGTAGCAATTGTTAATGCACCAGTTATCATGACCTTCAGTTTATGATTTCTTTTTTTCATTGTTTCCTCCGAAAATTTTTACTAAAAAGTACTTGTAACCTATTTGTAATCTAAATGTATATTACAAAAGTATTACAGTTTATACAAATTTAATTTATAACTAACTTCCACCTCGTTAACAAAGTAATGATTTAATCATGTATATTGAGCCAATTCAATTGTTCGTTAGGCGTTTCGATATTAAATCATCATTGGTATCTATTTATATTTATGAAGTTGTTTCTTTTACTTTGCCAAGGACCGAGCTGATTATTTATGTTATTTGTATGAATCCATCTCATTTCTTAAAACAATAGTCACAAATTTCGATTCTGTTTGCCATTTCATTTAGAACCAAACAATAAACAAGTCACCAACTCATACATTCTCCATAGGATTCTTCTCACTCTCTCAAGAAGGCTTTTCTAACATGCGTGTGCTGATGCCTTTAGCTTTGTCTTTGGTTTCGGCTTAGGCTTCTTCTTTGGCTTTGTCTTTCACCTTCTATTGCTCCTGTTATAAACTAATACTGAACTAATCTTTTACTGTCTCCTAATTACTTCTTTCTTCTTGTCTTCTTCATCTGGCATATAGCTTTTTAGCTTCATGGTTTTTTTATTTAGTCTACAGCTTTCTAATTCTTATTCTTACTGTCTTTTAAACTAGCAGAATAAATTTACTATGATGGTTATCAGCTAGTCTGCAAGCCGGACCTTCTTAATTCACTTTAAAATTATTAGCAATTCCAAGGTTTTCTCCTAAAACCTTTTCTTCCTCTAGTTGCCTCAGCCCTCGAGCAGTACAGAACTTGTCCCCTTGGGTTAATATCCCAACTTTTTTCTTTTATAATAAAAAAAATAAACTACAGTTGAAAGAGGGATAATAATGTATAAATTAATGACACCAGGCCCCACTCAGGTGCGCGAGAATGTATTAAATGCTCGTGCTCAAAGCAGAACCAACCCAGATATAGACCCAGATTTTTTTAATTTTTATCAAGAAACCTGCCAATTAATTAGTTCACTATTAAATACCAAAAACGAAACCCTAATCTTAGCTGGCGAGGGAATCCTTGGTTTGGAAGCAGCCTGTGCATCATTGACAGAACCTGGTGATCGAGTCCTAGTGATTGATAATGGGGTGTTTGGAAAAGGATTTGCAGACTTTGCAAGTTTATATGGTGCGGAGCCCGTTCTATTCTCTACAGATTATTATCAACCAGTGAACCCTGACGATTTAAGAGCTTTTTTAAAACAAGATTCTAACTTTAAATATGCAACTTTGGTTCACTGCGACACTCCCAGCGGCATCCTAAATGATATTAATGAATTATGCCCCATTTTAAAAGAATTCGGCATTTTGTCGGTTGTAGACTCTGTTTCAGGAACTTTCGGTGAACCCGTCTACGTCGATGACTCTCAAATTGACATCCTTTGTGGTGGATCCCAAAAAGTGGTTTCAGCTCCTCCAGGGTTAACTTTTGTTACCGTTAGCCCTGAAGCAAAAACAGCAATGAAGGAAAGAGAAACCCCCATCGCGTCTTTTTATGCAAATCTTCTTATGTTTGAAAATTACTTTGAAAACCAATGGTTTCCCTATACCATGCCAATTCATGATATCTACGGATTACGTCAAGCTATGGATAATATCAAACAGGATAAAGAAATTTTTAAAAGGCATCAATCCATTGCCAAAGCTACACGGGCTGCTTTTGAGTCAGCCGGTCTACAACTATTTTTACAGACTGGTCACTCCAGCACTGTAACCGTTGTGTCAGTGCCTGAGCAAACCACAGTACCTGCCATATTGGATCGAATGAAGAAAGAACACAACATCATGATCGCAGGCTCTTTTGACTTTTTAGATGGTCAGGTGCTGCGCATTGGTCATATGGGTGAAAATGCTAATAAAGCCGATATGGTAGCCACACTCGAAGCACTTCAAGAAACCCTAACCTTTTTAAATGTCCCTTTAAACTCTCAGCTAGCTAGTGTATTCCAAGCTACTTTAGAAGAATTAAGTTAAATTACTCATCGTTTATCCACTCAAAAAAGCTGTCACAAAGTGACAGCTTTTTTGAAATCCTATTTTTGTTTTAAAATCCTGATTTTTCTGCTTATATGCCTGTGTTGATCACTTTATTGAGTTAACAATTCCTCTTTTTAAACGGCTTGGTCAATGGATCCTTGAAGGGTTGCTCCCACTTCCTTCGCCATGTCTTTTAAGCTATCATCGCCCATTAGACCAATCAAGGTTTCAGGCTTAATCATGCCCATACGAACCTGACCATCTTTTTCATAGATTGCCATTTTACAAGGCAGCATATAACCCGCTTCAATCTTCCGATCCAAAACTCCTTTAGCTTTTGCTGCATTACAAACTTCAAGGACTACAAAGTTCTTATCAAAATCTTGTCCTTTTGCTTGCAACGTTTCTTTAAAGTTCATCTCCCAAAGCACACCAAAACCAGCATCACTCAGCGTGCTCTTCAGTTTTTCTATTGCACTTGTAAAATCCTTGCTTGTCGACTTTTCATAAATAATATCCATTTATAAACTCCTTTTTTTTAACATCTTGAACCATTACTTTTAAATTGTTTCTATTAATAGGATATCTCATTCTCAACATTAATTCAAGTACCGTCCCCGCATTTTTCATTTATTCTAAACTGCTGAGCCTAATATTCTCAGCCTGTATTAAACTAAAAAGTGAAAGCCCACCAGGAATTACTGGGGGGCTTTCACTTTAGTAATAATAATATGTTATTTAATGACCTTACCTAAACACCATTTTTTAAACGAACAGCCAGCTCTTTAACTTTATAATCAATCATAGAAATTACATTAAGGAATTCCTCGTCACTTTTTCCAGATGGATCATCTAGGCCCCAGTCCTCACGCATTTGACTCGGCAACCAGGGACAATCAACATTGCAGCCCATAGTAATAACTACATCAACTGCAGGAATATCCTCAATGAGCTTAGACCGTTGCGTAGCTTCCATATCCACCGAGTAAAGTTTTTTCATCAACCGTACTGCATCTTGGTTGATGAAAGGCTTTGTCTCAGTTCCAGCTGAATAGCTCTCAAAAACATCTGATCCATATATTTTACCAAGGGCCTCCGCAATCTGGCTACGACACGAATTATGAACACAGATAAAGGCCACCTTCAGTTTGTCATCATTTAAAATCTGCTTATTACTTTCCTCAGGACTATTCATTGACTTACTCCTATGTTTTTAATTTTTCTAAAAGGAAGGCTAATGTTTTCATCGCCACCTTTTATCATCTTGTTTCCCACTGTATTTAACAAACCCTTCCGCTAAAATAGAGCCTATGGAACAACTAATTTACTCCGAAATCCGCGGCCTGCATAATAAGATTCCACCCCATTATGGTAGATAAAAACTGTCTCGTATCGACGGTCTCCAAATAATCCACCACCTAGCTGTCTTATTTTTTCAGGTGTCTTGATCCAGCTTGAACTCGCAAAATCAATGGGCAGCACCTTTTGAAGCTTTCTATAGTCGTCCTCATCTAGTATTTCCACTCCCATATCAGCAGCCATTCCCAGCGCACTATTTTGCGGTTTA
This sequence comes from Clostridium sp., assembly GCA_012511315.1. GTDB lineage: Bacteria > Bacillota > Clostridia > Clostridiales > Clostridiaceae > JG1575. The sequence goes on along the minus strand of JAAZGI010000009.1, from coordinate 665 downwards.
TTTTTCTTTCTAGACGCTAAAGCCTCCTCATCATAGCAAAGACTCCTTCGACCTAGAGGGCTTTCTTTGGAGCAATCATAAAACACAATTTTTTTGAGGACCTCCTCTTGATGTATTATATCCGGTTCCCCCCCTGATATTTCCATTTGTTCCAGGGACCATAATACATTCTGGTTACCTTTTAAGCGTTTTACTACGTCTGTCCACATAATCTTTGGATGTCGTTCTTTATTCGTTTCAAATCGTTCTTCTAAGATTTGGAGCAGTTTTTCTTCTTGTTGTTCGTTGATTATTTTATTATTTTCCATGACAAATCAGTCTCCTCTTATGGGCTAGTCCGCGATTTCCTAATTCTTTGAACACTTTAAGTTAAAACTTTCTCTCAAATCAGCCATTCAATTCACTGCTTCAAATGACCCCATCGTTACGTTCCTTTTCCCAGCGAAGTTGCTCTTTATTCGGTTTATCTTTCAAGAGAAAAGGAGCCCAGGTACATTTTTTTTGCTCAGGTCGCGCCGACCAATAAGCTAGCCGTTCTTCATAATATTTGATCTTATCTGATACGATTTTCTCATAGCAAATATTACCATGAGCTAAGACTAAAGCTGTTAACTCATACATCGGTAATCCAATGGCGTGGGTTTCAACATGAACAGTCGCTCCTG
>JAAZGI010000463.1 GCA_012511315.1 Clostridium sp. | reverse complement strand
CTTTTCAAACAGTTCTTTTCTAAGCTGTCCTTGTTCTTGCAGTTTCTTATTTTCCAGTCGTTCAGCTTCTATGCGAGATTCTTCTTCCTTGCGCTTTGCATCGGCAATCATCACTTCTTGCTTTCTTTTATCTTCCAGCTCACGGGCTTTTTGTTCTGCTTTTGTCTTAGCTAAATTCAGTAATTGGAAGTATTGATCCATATCGGATTTTATGCCATCCAATTTACCAGATAGCCCCTTCATATTCTTATTAATTTCCTTTGTTGTTTCAAATAATTTTATTTTTGCCATTATCTATCACCCCCGTGCTGGATTTCTCTATATTCATTCAGCAGCATTTCCTTAAATGCAGAATCTGTTACCGCCAATAAGGTTCTGCTGTATTTTCCTATTGCTCCTCCCAGTTGATCTTTACCGCCAAATATTATAAACGGTACATCTCGACTGGTACATAAATGAGTAAACTCATCTTTTGTAGCTTCTGAAGCTTCCTCACTGATGATAACCAAGTAAGCCTTACCAGAACGAATAGTGCTTTCACATTGCATGCTACCTGATACCATCTTTCTTGCCTTTTGACATAAACCTAAAAGAGATAAGAATTTATCGTTAATTAACTTCACCCTCATTCAACTGTGCTTTTAATTTCTCATATACTTCTTGCTTTATTTTACTGGAAAATGTTTTCTCCAGTGTTCTAGTTTTTGATGCCTTATCTACACAATTTTGATATTTACATAGATAAGCACCCCTACCAGGGGCTTTTCCTGTTAAATCTATATTTATTTCCCCTTCTGGGCTTTTAACAACTCGGATGAGCTCTTTTTTAGCTTTCATTTCATGACAGCCTACACACATCCTCATTGGTATCTTTCTAATTTTCAAAAAATATCACCATCATTTTTTTCAATATCAATATCAATCTCATCATTACTGTGCATTAGCTGTGCTTGTGATTGGTTTTTTATATCAATTTTCCAACCTGTTAGCTTGGCAGCCAATCTTGCATTTTGCCCTTCTTTTCCAATGGCAAGTGATAATTGATTATCTGGCACGATTACCACAGCTGACTTATCATTGACATTAGGAAGTACAGTTAATACCCTAGCTGGGCTTAAGGCACTAGAGATATAATCGACAGGATCCTCACTCCATTTGATAATATCGATTTTTTCACCTCTAAGCTCTTCAACAATACGCTGTACTCGAGTACCTCTATGTCCAACACAAGAGCCCACTGGATCGATTTCCCTCTCTTCAGAAAAAACAGATATTTTTGTTCTAGATCCAGCTTCCCGAGAAATATTTTTAATTACTACTTCGCCACGGATGATTTCTGGAACTTCAAACTCAAATAAGCGTTTTACCAAGCCTGGATGGGTTCGGGAAACAGTAATCTGTGGTCCCTTGTTTGTTTTCTTTACTTCAGTTATATAAACTTTAAGGCGATCATTTACCTGATATCTCTCTCCAGGCATTTGCTCGCCTGGGGGCAATATAGCCTCACTCTTGTCTAAATCGATAAAAACATTACGTGGTTCAACACGTTGTACTAAACCAGTAGCTACTTCATTTTCCCTCTCGATATATTTATCAAATATCAGACCTCGTTCAGCTTCTCGAATGCGTTGTACCACAACCTGCTTTGCATTTTGTGCTGCAATTCTACCAAAGTCAGCTGGGGTAACCTCGATATCCAATATATCATCTAGTTGGATTCCTGGACTTATCTCCTCAGCCTCTGCTAAGCTGATTTCCATTAAGCTATCCTCTATCTCATCAACAACTGTTCTCTGGGAAAACACCTTAACCAAACCATCTTCACGATTTAATGTGACCTTTACATTAGGCGCTGAACCAAAATTTTTCTTGTATGCAGAAACTAATGCTGCTTCAATGGCTTCCAGCAAAACCTCTCTATCTATACCTTTTTCTTTACATATGTCATCTATTGCTGCTATAAGCTCGCCAGACATGATAATTACTCCTCCTTGAAATGTCTTAAAATTCAACTGCTAGTCTAACTGCAGCAACATCATTACGTGAAAAGGATAAAACCCCATCCTTTTCTTCTTGAATAAGAAGTTGTTCCTCTTCCCATCCGATCAATTCACCAGTAAACTTTTTCTTACTCTTCACTGACTTGTACAATGAACCATCCACTTTGAATCCCTTATACCGTTCAAAGTCAGAAGGCTTTTTAAGTATGCGATCCAACCCTGGAGATGAAACCTCT
>JAAZGI010000462.1 GCA_012511315.1 Clostridium sp. | reverse complement strand
GGGAACCCACAATACTTGATTTATCCGAAGAAGGCAAGTACACGGCTATATTCCTCAATGGATCAGGAACTCAAGAGATTATTGAGCGGATTGCACCCGATTATCCTGAGCAAAAATATGTGTTATTAGATGCAACGGTGGAAGAAGGATCTTCAGAAAATATCTATGCCATTTCCTATAAGCAAAATGAAGGCTCTTACTTGGGCGGTGTCGTAGCCGGTTTAGTGACCAAAGGAGATTCCGGAATGCCCAATGCCAATGCAGATAATAAGATTGGCTTTATTGGTGGAGATGCTGGTCCCATTATTAGTGACTTCCTAGTGGGTTACATTGAAGGCGCAAAATCCGTGAATCCTGATATTAAAGTCTATGTTTCCTATGTCGGTAGCTGGACAGATACAGCCAAAGCCAAAGAACTTGCCAACGCTCAGTTTAATTCAGGCGTTGACGTGATATTCCCAGCCGCCATGACAGCGGGACTTGGCGTCATTGAAGCGGCCGAAGAAAAAGGCAAATACATCATTGGTGTTGACTCAGACCAAGCGTCTTTATTAGCAGAAACAGATGAAGACAAAGCCAATGTTATTTTGACCTCTGTCATCAAAGAAGTCGGCGAATCCCTCTACCTCTATGCTGAAAAAGTTGGTAAGGGAGAAGACAAGTACGGAACAACGGATGTATTAGGCGTCAAAGAAGAGACAACTGGGATCGTCATTAATGATTACTATACCAAGAACGTTCCCCAAGCGATTCGTGACCAAGTAATGGAAGCTGAAAAAGCCATTGTTGATGGTGACATTGACGTTTCGACAGCCCTAGGCGTAAACGAACAAGTGGTTAATGAAATCGTAGACTCTGTGAAACCTTAATTAGAGGATCTGAATAACCCGAACTAGATTAAAAGACCAACTTGAAAGAAGAGGGATTGCTGTGGAACTTTTAAAAATGGATCAAATTACCAAGGTTTATCCCAATGGTGTGAAAGCCAATGACAACATTAGCTTGCACGTAAACCGAGGTGAAATACATGCCCTCATGGGCGAGAATGGTGCCGGAAAAAGCACCTTAATGAAAATTTTGTTCGGCTTAGAAGACTCAGACCAAGGGACCATTGAATATAAGGGGCAAGTCATTAAACTCTCCAGTCCAGCCCAAGCCATTGACCTAGGAATTGGTATGGTCAACCAGCATTTTATGCTGGTTGACCAACTGAATGTCTATGAGAATGTCATTCTGGGCATGGAACCCCACAAAGGCATATTTATTGACCGAGACAAATCCATTGCCTTAGTGGAAGAGTATGCCAATAAATTTAACCTAAAAATTCAACCCAAAGATGTGGTTGAAAACCTATCCGTTAGTCAAAAACAAAAAGTCGAGCTGTTAAAAGTTTTAACCCGTGGGTCCGAACTCATTATTTTGGATGAACCCACCGCCGTGTTAACGCCCCAGGAAACCAGTGAACTCTTTCAACAACTCCGGCTTTTAAAAGACAGTGGCTACACCATTATATTTATCACCCATAAGATCAAAGAAGTCATGGACCTGTGTGATCGCATCACCATCCTGCGCAAAGGGAAAACCGTGGATACCATCGACGTTTTAGGAGCCACCCCAGAACAGATCTCCAAGTTAATGGTGGGACGGGACGTCCTTCTAGAAGTAGACAAAGAAGATGTCAGCCCCGGCGAAGTGACCTTGGAGGTATCTAGCCTATCGGCCTATAATGACCTGGGCATTAAAAAAGTCGATGATGTGAGCCTCCAAGTTAAAAAAAATCAAATCGTTGGCATCGCCGGCGTCGAAGGTAACGGACAAACCGAACTAGCCGATGCCCTGTTTGGCATTCTACCTATTGATCGAGGAACCATCCACTTCCAAGGACAAGACATCACCGGTTATAAAATAGCTAAACGACGGCAAATTGGCCTAGGCTATATCCCAGAAGACCGAATTGACACCGGAGCCGCCGTTAACCTTTCTTTAGCCGAAAACCTGATCGCTGATAAAATCGATAAAAAATATCGGAGTAAGTTTGGTTTTCTATTAGGCGGTAAAATTAAAGAAGCCGCCAACCAGCTCATTGCAGACTACAATATCGTGTCCCTAAACAGTGATCAGTCCATGCAGATGCTGTCCGGCGGTAATATGCAAAAG
>JAAZGI010000082.1 GCA_012511315.1 Clostridium sp. | reverse complement strand
TATTAAGTTTTTTGAGAATATATCGGGGTTAAATAATTTTTAGCATAAATTGACATTCGGGATATTTTAAACTCTTCGTAAGGAGAGTTTTCTTTTTTTTTGATTAAAATTTCTAAGTGAATATTATGTAACAGGATAAAAGAGCTTTATAAAGCATCAGGTTAAGCTGAGAATGGGAGTAATTGGGTGTTGGTTTAGAAATGATGCAAAGATTAGAATACCCTAGCAAATGTTAACAGCTTGTTGGTTGAGTTGATTTCTTTAAATGAGTACAATTAGTATAGCATGAAACAAAAATTCTGTAGTTTGTTAATGTAGATCATCAGCAGTGTAAATGGCTGTTGACGAACTGATCGATTCCATTTTAACTTGGAGGAAAAAATGAAAAAAATTGCAATCCTAACATCAGGAGGAGATGCTCCTGGAATGAATGCTGCCATTCGAGCGGTGGTCCGAACAGCGCTTTACAATGGCATTGAAGTCATGGGGGTTGAAAGAGGCTATTATGGCTTAGTTAATGGTGAGCTTAAAAATATGGATAATGGGTCTGTGTCTGGTATTATTCATAAAGGTGGCACGATGCTTAAAACGGCCAGATTGGATAGTTTCCGGGAAAAAGAAGTACAAAAAAAAGCCGCTGAAGTGCTAAACATCTTTGGCATCGATGGACTAGTTGTCATCGGCGGGGATGGCTCCTTTGCTGGAGCTTCTGAGTTGTCAAAGCTTGGTATTAATACCATTGGCATCCCAGGAACCATTGATAATGATTTAGCCTATACCGACTACACCTTAGGCTTTGATACAGCAGTTAATACAGTGGTTGAAGCCATTAGTAAGTTAAAGGATACTTCAGCTTCCCACGAGCGTTGCTCCATTGTTCAAACTATGGGACGCACCTGTGGAGATTTAGCTTTATACTCGGGAATTGCCGGCGGGGCAGAGCTGATCGTGGTGCCTGAGCGAGAACACTCGGTGAATAATTTGTTGAAATTAATTTTAGAAGATAGAGTCCGAGATAAGAACCACTATTTAATTGTGATGTCTGAAGGGGTCGAAGGGATTGACCTATTAGCAGATAAAATTGAAACCGTGGTTGGACTTGAAACCAGGGTTACGGTTTTAGGGCATATCCAACGTGGAGGGTCCCCATCCATAGCGGACCGAGTCTTAGCGGCGAAATTTGGACATCGAGCTGTGGAGCTTTTGATGCGAGGGAAAACAAATCGAGTGGTGGGCATCCACCGGAACCAAATCATAGATTTGGATATTCATGAAGCTCTGGCTATAGAAAATGTATTTGATGAAAAGTTACTAACCATATCTGAGGAAATCTCATGACTAAGGAGACTATAAAAGCATGTTAAGAAAAACGAAAATTGTATGTACCATCGGACCGGCCACGGATTCCGAGGAAATGATTGGCAAACTATTTGATGCTGGGATGAATGTATCGCGACATAACTTTTCCCATGGCGATCATACTTCCCATGGAGAAACTATGGAACGGGTTCGCAAGGTAGCCAGAGAAAAGAATTTAAACTATGCCATTTTAATGGATACCAAAGGTCCAGAAATTCGTGCCAGAGACTTTGTCAACGGTAAGGTCATCCTAACAGAAGGATCTGAAGTCACCGTAGTAGGTGGCGAGGATTTTCTAGGCGATGAAACCCGCTTTGCGGTAACCTATAAAGATATCGCTAAGGTACTTAAAGTAGGGAATCATATTCTGTTAAATGATGGCTTAGTCGACCTTGAAGTAATTGGGATTGAGGGCAATGAAGTGAAAACCATCGTTCGTAACACCGGGGAATTAAGCAACCGTAAAAGCTCCAACTTGCCAGGGGTTAAAACCAATCTGCCATCCTTGACGGAGCAAGATAAAAAAGACTTAGCTTTTGGTGTGGATTTTGGAGTGGATATCGTTGCAGCATCCTTCATTCGTAAAGGAGCAGACATATTGGAAATTCGTAAAGTGCTCCACGAACTAGGCGGATCAAAAATCTTGGTGTACTCCAAAATTGAGAATGAAGAAGGTGTCGATAACGTCGATGAAATCATTAAATATTCCGATGGAATAATGGTAGCTCGAGGAGATATGGGGGTTGAAATTCCAATTGAGCGGGTGCCAAGCATTCAGAAAATGATCATCGAAAAATGTAATGCAGCGGGTAAACCGGTCATTACTGCAACTCAGATGCTGGATTCCATGGTGCGTAATCCCCGTCCGACACGAGCAGAGGTTTCCGATGTGGCCAATGCGATTTTAGATGGTTCAGATGCCATTATGTTATCTGGCGAAACAGCCTCAGGTGAGTGGCCGGTGGAGGCGGTGGAAACCATGGATGACATTGCCCTAGCAACTGAAAATCAAATTAATTATGATGCCGTCTTATCCCGTCTTTTAAAACATCAAGTCAACACCATCCAATCAGCTATCTCCGCCTCGGTTTGCGCCACGGCTAATAGAATGGATGTTAAGGCCATTATAACGGGAACACAAAGTGGGTCCACGGCCCGTAATGTGGCTAAGTTTCGTCCCAAAGCGACAATTCTGGCTGTGACTCCAGTAGAAGCGGTAGCCCGTAGCTTGGCTTGTACTTGGGGCGTCTATACCATCGTCTCAGAAACCTTTGAGTCCACAGACCAATTAATTGAGAAGACCACTCAGGCTGCTGAAGAACAAGGCTATGTTGATGATGGCGACATCGTTGTAGTATCCGCTGGAATCCCTGTAAATCATAAAGGATCCACCAACATGATGAAGATCCATGTGATAGGGGATGTTCTCCTCGAAGGTAAGGGTCTAGAGCCAATCCAAAAGCAAGTTTCAGGTATTGCCACCATTGTTCATTCACCCATGGAAGCCGAAGATCGGGTGGATGCTGGATCCATTCTAGTTGTCGAGGAATTAACCGAAGCCTATGTGCCTCACCTCCATGAAGCAGATGGCGTCGTTGTAGAAGCGGATAGTATTAGTTCAGAAGTGTCTTTTGAAGTCTTAAAAATGGAAATTCCAATTGTTTATGGCGCAAAATATGCTACGACTCGACTCACGGATGGAGCTATGATTACCGTTGACGGTAAAGTTGGCATCGTTACCTCTGGTAAAACTCAAGCTCGATCATAAAGATAGAATATAGGAATAAAAGCAGTAAAGGCAGTAAAGGTAGAAAGGTTGTTGGTATCACTCGATAAAAAGAAAATAAAATCCTTTCATTCACACAAATTTAATGAAAATTTAATGAAAATGTTACATTTTTTTATCGAATATTTGTTCAGGATTTGATATTCTATAGATACCATATTGAATCAACGGCAACTGATTCTATTCACTCAAAGAGAGCACCATTTTGGTTGCTCTCTTTTTGCGTACGCCCAGCATGGGCGCAATCTAAAGCTTAAAGTCTCTAGTCTGACCTAGTAGTGGAAAAGACATAGCTGAACACCCAGGGTGTCCATCATGTGGGGAATTAAAACATTATTTCCATGGATGGTTTTAAATGAGGTTCAGGAAACGAGTTCTAGCTACCTATAATATTTATAGACAAGATCCTAAATTTTTAAAGACGAGTCCCTAACGTCGACTACAATCAAATGACTGTTTGGGTTTGTTTTATATGGATTGAAATAATCTTTACAATAATGGATAGTTTGTATGGAAATGAACCTAATTTACTAGCATAAATGGCTTTAGATTGGATATCTGTCTCACCTTGCTAGAAAACTGTATGTCATTACGCTCTATAACTGTGTTGCTTTCGGTATAATAAGAAGTATGAAGAAATGAGGTGAGTCATACTATGGGGAAAAAGTTTCTCCGTCAATTTTTTAAAGAAAACAAATGGACCTATATTATAGGGATCATTTTAATGTTGGTATCAACTCGAATCAGGCTCCTTTATCCCGAGTTTGTGGGTGATGCGACGGACTACTTAGCCAGTGGTGGCTCAGAGTGGTCAGGTCTTAGCTATTATATTTACATGTTGATCCTGGTTGCTGTGGTTGGATTTATTGGCGCTTATATTTGGCGGTATTTAATTGTTGGAAACGCTCGAAAGCTTCAACGGGATTTATCTGCTTTAGTGTTTTCAAATTTCCAAGAGCTTTCCCAGTCTTTTTATAATCAGCGGAAGACGGGAGATTTAATTGCTTATAACATCAATGATGTCAATGCAGTTCGGATGGCCTTTGGCCCTGCTTTAATTATGTCGATTAATGGATTTGCCATGATGGTCATTGCTGTGATGGGAATGGTAAATCGTGTTGGTGGACTAACCAGCTTAAAGATTCTGGCGCCGATTCCCTTTATTGTTTTTCTGATGATTAAGTTGGGTCGAACCATTCGGTCGCGTTTCCGAAAAGTCCAAGAGGCCTTTGGCTCCATCTCGGATCGTGTGAATGAAAACATTAATGGAATACGAGTCATTAAAGCCTACGTTCAAGAGAACGAAGAAGTGGAACGTTTTATGGACCTGTCAGAAAACAGTGCCTTTCGAAATGTTTCTATGGTCCGAGTTTCTGGGATGCTGAATCCCATTGTACAATCTGGCTTTGCAGTTAGTTTCGGTCTGTTTTTCGTCATCTGTGGACCGATGGTAGTTAATGGTGAAATGACCATTGGAGATTTTACAGCCGTAGCCAACTATTTAAACATGATGCTCCGTCCAGTTATGTTTATTGGTCGAATCATTAACGTGCTTCAACGTGGAATGGCTTCCATGTCACGTTTAGATGATGTGTTAAATCATCCCCATGAAATTACCGATGGAACGGGGAAAGCCAAAGAAATGAATTCTGGTAGTCTGGATATTGTAGATCTTGATTTTGCATACCCAGGTACAGAAGCTATCGTTTTAAAAGACATTCATATTAGCCTGCCGACTGGAAAGTCCTTAGGAATACTGGGGGAGACGGGTTCTGGAAAAACGACCTTAGTGAATCTTTTAATGAAGGTTTACAATGTGCCAGATGAAACCATCCTTATTGATGGCCAAGACATTAACGATTATACCTTGGACGTGTTATTGGAGAACGTAAGCTATGTACCTCAGGATAACTTCCTCTTTAACGATACCATTGATGAAAACATTCGCTTCTTTAAAGATAACTACAGCAAAGAAGAAGTGATACAAGCCGCTAAGGATGCCCATATTCATGAAAGCATTGCTGCTTTGCCGAAGGGGTATGAAACAGAACTTGGTGATCGTGGAGTCAACTTATCGGGTGGCCAAAAACAAAGAATCTCCATTGCTCGAGCGCTGATTCGAGATCCGAAGATTTTGATATTAGACGATGCCTTGTCAGCAGTTGACACCGTCACCGAAGCCAAGATTTTGAAACGGTTCAAAGAAGTTCGTACCGATAAGTCAACTATTATTGTGGCTCATCGAATCTCAGCGGTGATCAATTGTGATGAGATTGTTGTGTTGGATGGTCAATCCATCAAAGAACGGGGAACTCACGAGGAATTATTGGAAAGGAGGGGACTCTATTTTGACATCTACAACTCCCAATACAAAGACCGACTCGGCGAAGACGAAGAACTCAACGCCTAAAGAGCAAGGATCTTTTATCCGATTAGTGGGTTACTTGAAGCCGCATATTGGCAAGTCACTCCTCATCGCACTCTTGATATTAATCACGAATCTTACAGTGCTCCTCAAGCCTTGGTTTATTAAAATTATTACCGATGAATATTTGGTTGCCAAGCAACTGGTTAATAGTCGAGGAATCCCCCTCTGGGCAGTAGCTTTAAGTTATGTCGTTATCATGTTCCTTGGTATGTTAGCCTTCTACTTTCAAGTTGTCTTAATTACTAAAGTGGGACAGCTCGTAGCGAAAGAACTCAGAGAAAAGGTATTTAAAACCATCCAATTATTTCCTTTAAGTTTTTTAGATAAAACTAGTGCAGGACGCTTAATTACAAGAACAACCAATGATGTGGAAGCCGTTTCTCAGCTATTTACCGATATCTTGGTCAGCCTTTTAAAAGATGTGATTCTTCTTGTCGGAATCATCTTTGCTATGTTTAGCATGAACATCAAATTGACTCTTTGGTCTTTAGTTGTTTTGCCACCCATGATCTTGCTAATTTTCTACATTAGAAATAAGATTCATGAAAATTGGATTGAACTGAAAGCTATCACCAGCCGATTAAATAGTTTTATCGCTGAAAATATATCTGGGATGAAAATTGTTCAGTTATTTAATGGTAAGAAAGAAAAGTTTGAAGGCTTTACTAAGCTAAATAATCAGTATTTTGAGAAGGCATTGATTCAACTGCGGATGCATTCCTTATCTTGGCCGTCAGCCAACGTATTTGAAAGTGCAGCCACGGCAGTCGTTCTCATCATGGGAATGAGAATGTTAAACCAGGGCCAAGTGAACATTGGAGACGTCATTGGATTAACCTTTTATGTTCGTCAATTCTTTGGACCGGTGGCTGATTTAGCAGAATCCTTTACGCAAATTGAATCGGCTTTGGTTTCAGCCCAAAGAATTTTTGAAATCACCGATCAAAGAGATATTATTGAGGATTTAGATAAAGGTCAAGCACTGCCTAACATGAAAGGGGATATTGAATTCCGTAATGTTTGGTTTGCCTATGATGATGAAAACTGGGTTTTAAAAGACGTAAGTTTCCATGTTAAACCAGGTGAAACCTTTGCCCTAATTGGGGAGACTGGATCTGGTAAGACCACCATTATTTCGCTTTTGTCTGGGTTCTACGACATTCAAAAGGGAGATATCTTTATTGATGGAATCAACATTCGAGACATTAAGAAAAGGGATCTTAGAAGCCAAGTATCCGTTGTTCTTCAAGATGTCTTTATGTTCTCCGGTACCATACGAGAAAATATTACTTTAAATGATGATATTGATGAAGCCACGATTTTAGAAGCAGTGGAGCGATCTCACTCCAAGTCGATGATTGATGGATTTAGCAAGGGACTCGACGAACCAGTTATGGAGCGGGGAGCTACCTTATCCATGGGCCAGCGACAACTTTTATCTTTTGCTCGAGCTTTAGCTCATGATCCAGCAATTTTTGTTTTAGATGAGGCCACGGCCAACATCGATACTAAGACAGAAATTTTAATCCAGCAGGCTATTGAAGATATTTCCAAGGATCGAACCACCATTATCATTGCTCACCGTTTATCCACCATTCGAAATTCAGATTTAATCTTAGTATTGTCCGATGGAGAAATTATTGAACAAGGTAATCACGATGAGCTAATGGCCCGCCCATCCACCTATCGTTCTATGATTGAAGAAGGAAGCAGTGTTGCGTCCTAGGTTAAAAGAATCTGATATAAGCTGACGAAGAAATAAAGATAAAGCGCCCCTAATACTGGATCTGAATCCAGTGTTAGGGGTATTTTTAAAAGTAGAATCAAAGAGTGAGAATTAGCCAGAGCAAATATTACGAGTATTCAAGGGGCAATCATGCTAAAATAGAAAAAAGACTCGAAAAGAAAGTTGCAAACGAAAAGCACAAGAAAAATTAAATGGATAGATAAAAGTGACGAAGTTAAGGGAACAGAAATAAGCCTAATAAACTAGGTTAAATAGTCTTAGTCAAATAGTCTTAGTCAAATAAACATACATAATACAAAGCAAGAGATTAACTGTTTTGGGAGTAGAGAATGAAAAACAAAATTAAATTTAAGCATTTGATATCCATGCTAATGATTGTAGTGGCTACCATATCCTTATCCGGTTGCCAATTTGTAGAAGCTTTTGTAGAAGGCTTTGAGGAGAGTTACTCTCAAGGAGAGAACAAACCTGATTCAAGTATAGCCCCAACGACTACACAGTCTAATGAATTAGAGGAAAACCCAGAACTTGGAGCCATTAAAGTGGAACAAAATGGGCGCTACTCATCAAAGATGGAAGTGGCGGCCTATATCTACCAGTATGGTGAACTACCAGCAAACTATTTAACCAAAGATGAAGCCATGGACTTAGGCTGGGTTGCAAGTAAGGGAAACCTTTGGAAAGTTACCGATCAAATGAGCATTGGTGGTAATAAATTTGGGAACTATGAAGGTTTGCTTCCCACTCGGACAGACCGTCAATACTATGAGTGCGATATTGATTACCAGGGTGGTTCACGAAATGCCAAACGGATTGTTTATTCTAATGATGGCTTGATATTTTATACGGACGACCATTATGAAAGTTTTCAGCAATTGAATTAAAGAACGTTGACAAGGAATTCAATAAAAAGGGATAGAGGAAAGACTATGGAAAAGAATAAAAAAACAATGAGGCGGATTATCCGCTTAGATGGGCGGAATATGACCGACCGACTAGAAACCCATCGATATTTAATGGAAAATTTTAACTTCCCAACCTATTATGGCAGGAACCTTGATGCTTTATATGATCTCTTAACAGAAACAAGAATGCCTTTAAAAGTAATTTTAACCTTTACTGATGAGCTAAAAGCACGCCAAGGAGACTATGGCGAGGCTCTGATCAGAGTATTTGAAGCAGCAGCTAGCGCGAATCCACACTTGTTATTTGAAGAAAAATAGAGCTTTAAATCAAAAAATAAGACTAATCATTTGAGTGAATAAAATATAGACTTAAATATAGACTTAAATAAAATAGAGACCAAAAAAGAATGGGATAAAATACATTAGCAGAAGGAAAACACTCGTGTGTATTATAGCTAGAATAGAAAAAGCGGATTGAGCCATAAATGAATGGGCTCGATCCGCTTTTTAGTGTTTAGAATGATGTGGGATGTTTAAATAGATTAGTCTCGATATTGAGTTTCTTCTAAAGCTGGAGCATGTTCCAGTTGAATGGGCTGGCCATCTAGGGTGAAGTGAACACCGTCAATCCAAGCGTTGCGATAGTCATTTTGGAGATAGGAAAGAATTAGGGATTGACTGGCCGTGGCACCGCCGGTAGAGCCTTGGAAAACTTGATACCACTGGTCTTGATCTTTTAAATCCACATAGACAATCTGTTTCCCATCTTCGCTTCGAAGTTCAACGACCTCCATGGGGCGATTAGCAAAGAGGATTTGTGAAATCCCTTGGGTTAAGGTATCTAGCTTATCGGGAACTTCGGCTTGTGGTTTAATGGCCACATACCCCTTAATATCGGCTTCTTCCCCAGGATTGGCTCCAAACACGGGGAAGTAGAGTAGGCCAGCTAGTCGCTGTTTGAAAGCGATGGCACTGTTATCTGGAGTGATTGGTTGTTCTTTTTTATATTGATCCAGTTCTGAATTTAGCTGGTCAATGTTTTTTTCGAGGTCTAGGATTTGAGCATCTTTTTCTTGTTCTAGGGCTTGGTATTCTGCCACAGTGACCGTTTCAATGGAAGCGGTG
>JAAZGI010000461.1 GCA_012511315.1 Clostridium sp. | reverse complement strand
TCTTACCAACGATGATTCCAGCCTGGGGGCCACCTAACAACTTATCCCCAGAGAAGGTTACGACATCTACACCTTTATTCAACGTATCACGCACTGTGGGTTCATAATCCAAACCATACTGAGATAGATCCACGAAGAGACCTGAACCTAAATCCTCCACAACTGGTAGCTTATGCTTTTTACCTAGTTCTACTAAATCCTTACCATCTACCGATTCAGTAAATCCAACAATATGATAGTTTGAAGTATGAACTTTTAAAAGAATTCCTGTGTCTTCATTGATAGCTCGCTCATAATCATAGAGATGAGTTTTATTGGTGGTTCCAACTTCATGCAAGATCCCACCGGACATTCGCAACACATCTGGCACTCGGAATGAACCACCAATTTCAACTAGTTCGCCACGAGAAATAATTGCTTCCCGTCCCTTAACCATAGTGTTTAAAGCCAGCATTACAGCTGCTGCATTGTTATTTACAACCAAAACATCTTCCGCACCTGTTAACTCTTTTATCGTAGTTTCCAAATGAGTATAGCGTGATCCGCGTCGCCCATTTTTTAGTTCATACTCTAAATTATTGTAGGAAAAAGACACGTCGCACAGTGCATCCTTAACCACTTCCGGCAATAATGATCTGCCTAGATTGGTATGAATAACAATACCCGTTCCGTTAATCACTCTTTTTAGTGAGGTTTCATGGTCAGCTAAGATTCTAGATAAAACTTTTTCAATAATCTCATCCTCATTATATGGTACAAAATCTTGATCATCTTTCCCTTGCAGGTATTCCTGTCGAAGGGCATCCACCGTATCCCGCACCGAGTTTTTAATCCGAATGGCAGGAATGGTTTCTTTTAAAGCCGCTATTTTCTCATGTTTAAAGAGCTCATCCACGGAGGGAAGTAGCCTCATTATATTTACCTTTGTCATTTACGTGATCCCTCCCGCATACTTTGATAATTCATTGATAGCCTTCAGCGTTTCGCTGATTTCATGACTGGTGTTGAATGTAGAAAAAGAAAAACGAACAATCCCCTGCTCTTTTGTACCTAGAGCTTCGTGAATTTTCGGGGCACAATGGGCACCTGGCCGCACCGCGATTCCAAACTGTTCATTTAATAGTTGAGCCACTTCAGAGGATGATAAATCGCCAATGTTTAAACCAACTACCGGGGCATGATTTTCTTTTTTAACCTCACCATATATCTTAACATTTGGAATCTTTAAAATCCCATCTACAAATTGATTCCGCAAAGCTTTTAGCTGCTTTTGAATCTTGTCATAGCCTAATTCATTAACATACCTCATTCCAGCTGTTAACCCCACTGCTCCAGGTGTATTCAGGGTACCTGCTTCAAATACATCGGGCATGGTGGAAGGGTGTTCTCGTTCAAAGGAATGAGCGCCGGATCCACCACTAAATACAGGCGAAAAATTTATTGCTCTGCCTAAAGCAATTAAACCCGTACCCTGTGGTCCATAAAGGGATTTATGACCCGTGGTGCACAAGACATCAATACCGAGGTCTTCCACATTTAAATCATCGGTACCTGCCGTCTGAGACCCATCCACAATAAACAAGAGCTCATGCCGTCTACAGAATTCAGATAGTTTAGCTAAGTCCACTGTATTACCAGTCACATTGGAAGCTGATGTCACAACCACCGCCCGCGTCCCGGGCTGACGCAACTCGTCAAACTCCTCATATCTAAGATTCCCTTTTCCATCAATACCCACCAAATCAAAGTCAACGCCCTGACTTTTCAATTGATATAAAGGACGCAGCACTGAATTGTGTTCCAGCACCGAAGAAATAATATGGTCACCCGGTTTAAATAATCCCTTAAGCACTTTATTGATGCTATCCGTTGCACTGCCTGTTATAGCAATGCGAAGGGGATCGGCCACGCCAAAAAGGCTTGCGGCCACTTCCCGAAACTCATATATTCTGCGGAAAGCTGCCAGGGAATAATCATGGGCACCACGAGATGGATTGCCCAACTGTCCACTGCTTATAGCTTCATACACCGCCCGAGCCACCGCTTCAGGCTTTTGAGCGGTGGTGGCAGCATTATCCAAATAAATCATGGTCTGTTACAGTTCCTTTCCAGTGAGAACACGAACATCTTCCTGGCGCTTAGTAATTCCAACTTTATCGTAAAAGTCTAAAAGAGCCACCGCATATTTACGGGAGGTTTCCAACATATCACGGAAGTCTGCCAAGGAGATGTCACCATTAACCTTTGCATGGTCCACCATCATTTGAGTGGCGGTATCAAAATGCTTGCGATGCATTACAATGTTGGCGTCCAACCGAACCACACAATCTTCCATGGAATCAATCAGAGCTAAACATTTTTTATCCTGACATAACTCTTTAAGAGTTGGCGGCGAAAACTTCCCCGCCAATAGTTCTTCTTCAATGCTATCCCGTTGCTTTTTTTGTTCTTTGGTATAAACCATTTCAAAGCTAGGAGCTTTAGCCAAACTTCCGAAAATTTGAACAGTTCCCTCCTCAACCAACTGATCCAGTATAAGGTCATACTGTTTTCCTTTGGCAACATACTTGATACGAGATTTCAGCTCTTCTCGAGGCATTCCAGCTCTAAGGGTTGCTTTCTGGTGGAAATCATTAAGAATTCTCAGGAATTCTTTTCGAATTTCATCAAGGCGCTCGGAGCTAATAAACCATTCACCAAGTTCAAGCACACTTCCTGCTGACTTCATGGCGGCTAGTTTGTCACGGAGTTCTTCTTTTTCACCCTGGACATTATCCATAATATCTTTTTCTGTAACCAGGGGAGTATCTGCATTCATTAAATAATCAAAAATTACTGCATCCACATCGTTGGTTCCGCGAAGTTCCAATCCGCGAATAATTGCCTCATCAAACCGGCCATGTTTACTGGTGGATGGATCTAAAATTTGCCCTCCGCCTAAAGTAACCATGGGCGAATAAGCCCGCAATATAATTCGGTCCCCCGGTTTAGCCGCAATTTCCTCTTCTAAGCGAAGTTGGATATAGCCTTCCTCACCTGCCAGAATTTCCTCTACGCCCAACGGAACCACCCGCGCCATTACCTCATTCGTACCGATATATACGCGGACACGGTCCCAAAGCTTTAAGGGACGAGTATAATCTGCTAACACTTTAATTTTAGCGTCAGCAATAAAAGACTTTGTCAAATTTCCGGCTACGGTTAAAATATCCCCTCGTTTAAGGTCTGTAACCTTAACTCCAGATAAGTTTAAAGCCGTCCGCTGACCGGCTTGAGCTAGCTCAACGTTCTTTTCATGCACTTGAATATTACGGATTTTTACAGGGATTTCCGCTGGATACACTACCATGTCTTGATCATTTCGGATGGTTCCTTCCAACAGTGTTCCTGTTACCACTGTACCAAAGCCTTTTACCGTAAAAATCCGATCGATGTTAACCCGTGGCTCCGCCGTTAGATTCATGGCCTTAACTCGCTCAGCTAATCGATCAATGTTATTCACTAACTCTTTTAGCCCACGACCAGAAACCGAATCAACGCGAACAATTCCTGCACTTTCAATAGGTGTGCCTTTAAACTGATCGCGGATATCCTCTTCCATTAAATCTAGGAGTTCATCATCCACCGTATCAGCTTTGGTTAAGACAACGATGTAATCTTCAATCCCTAATAGATTTAAAATATTGGCATGCTCTTTAGTCTGAGGCATGACTCCTTCATTGGCATCAATTACCAAGAGAATCATATTGATACCCTGGGCACCCGCCAGCATATTTTTAATAAAACGCTCATGACCAGGAACATCAATAATTCCAACTCGCCGTCCAGAAGGTAAATCAAAGTAGGCAAAGCCCAAGTTGATTGATAAGCCTCTTTGTACTTCTTCTTCTGTAGTATCCGTTGCAATTCCTGTCAACGCTTTGATCAAAGTGGATTTACCGTGGTCGATGTGACCCGCTGTCCCTATGATAATATTTGCCATTTATTGTTCCATCCTTTCAACTATTCGCTGGATTCCTTTGCGTATTAAACGATAAAAATCACCCTTGATTACTTCTCGCTGTAAGATCTCGCGAACCTTACTCTCCTGATCCAATTCTGAGCGTAGGGCCAAACCACAGCCTGCCGACACCTCTGGCGGAAGCGGGATGAGACGAACTGAAAGCCCCTCCCTGTTCAATAGGGTTTCTGCTTTCATGGCATCGTGGCTGGATTCAAAAGCAACAATCAAAAACTCTTGTTCCATTATGGTCTCACAGTAGCGTGGCTGCGCATCATTTCCACGATGCGATACATGTTACTTACGCTACCCACAGCCAACTTTTCTGTTACATGATAAAAATCTAAACATAAACCACAACTTAAAATTTCAACACCAGCAGCCTCCAACGCTTTTAAATCCTCTAAACTATCGGATTCCTCCACCGTGAGGTACACTCCAGCATTATAAAACAAGACCGCCTTTGGTAATTCATCTTGTTCTGATAAAGCGTATAGAAAACTTCCCATAAGTTTTTTGCCCAACTTAGAATCTCCGCTACCCATCTCTAAGGAGCTGATTGCTACCACATAACCAGTTCCTGTCTCCAATCGAGATTTAACACTTTCCGGAACTTGTCCTTCACCACCGATGGCTACCCGATATTCTTGTTCCGATTGCTTGCTTACGGAATAACTAAGCTCCATCTGCTCAGCTAATTTGGCCAGATTTTGAGTTGCAATCTCATTGTCCACTGAGATGACAATACCATCTCTACCTTCTTCTGTACCCAAGGCTTTCTTAGCCTCAATAACCGGCATGGGACATGCCTTGCCCAACGCATTAATTTCTTTCATCTTTTTACCTCACAATTTTAATTAAACTTACTTGTATGGATAATCTAAGGGTTAACTAGTTTCATCGACCTTGTTCTAGCAACTAAACCATCTATTCACATATTGACTCATTGATGAATCAATATTCCAGTCGACTAAATAATCATTTATATTAGCCATTGTCCAATAGGCTATCTCTGAATTCTCTATTT
>JAAZGI010000460.1 GCA_012511315.1 Clostridium sp. | reverse complement strand
TGCGCTCTAAAATAAGCTTAGCCACAAACTAAATAAAGTTAAAGGCTAAACGGGAACCTAGCTGTAGTGCAGGATGACAAAGAAGGAGTCATTGCTCCTCTAATTACTTAGATTTGCAACAACTCCTTCACTTAAATTTATAGGTGAGCAATTGCTTCGATTTCAACTCTTGCATCCTTAGGTAAATCTAATACTGCAAAGGCGGATCTTGCCGGCTCATTTTCAGTAAAGAACTCTGCATAGACTTTATTCATCGCTGCAAAATCAGCCATATCGCGAAGAAACACGGTAATCTTGACGCATTTCTCAAGGGATGACCCTACTTCTTCGAGAATGTTTTTTACATTGGTCAAACATGCTCTCGTACCGTCAGGAATATTATCTTGCATCACTCCGTCTAATATCGGTAACTGACCTGATACAAAAACCAAATCACCTACGATGTTGGCATGAGAGTATGGCCCTACTGCTGCTGGTACTGTGTCGACCAAAACTGCTTTTTTATTCATAATCATTTGCTCCTCTTTTAAATCTCTTTTCGACCTTCCATGGCCTTCGATAATGTAACTTCATCCGCATAATCTAAGTCTCCACCCACTGGCATTCCCGATGCAATTCGAGTCACTTTGATTTCCAAAGGATGCAATACTCGTGAAATATACATTGCTGTTGCTTCGCCTTCTATGGTGGGATTGGTTGCTACAATCACTTCTTTAACTTCTCGAGTCATTCGAGCTACCAATTCTTTTATGTTAATATCTTGAGGACCTCTCCCATGCATTGGGGATATATTGCCATGTAAAACATGGTATACCCCATTATAATCTCTTATCTTTTCAATGCTCATAATATCCTTAGGCTGCTCCACGACACAGATTGTGTTGTGATCTCTCGTTGGATTAGAACACACTGCACAGGGATCTTTTTCAGTAAAGTTTCCACAAACGGTACAAAAACTCAAGGTCCCTCTAGCTTTAATTAGAGCCTCTGCAAATTGAGTCACCTCATCTTGAGGCAAGTTCAAAATATGAAGTGTTAAGCGCTGTGCCGTTTTATAGCCAATACCAGGTAACCTGGCAAACTCATCAATGAGTTTTTCAATGGCTGCTGGATAAAAATCCATGATTAAAATCCTGGAATGTTCATGCCTCCGGTCATTTCACTCATCAGACCAGCAGCTTCTTCTTCTGCTTGTTTGATTGCTCCGTTGACCGCTAAGACAATAAGATCCTCCAGCATTTCAATATCATCAGGATCCACCACGGATTCATCCAATGTCACTGAGAGTAACTCTTTTTTACCATTTAGGACTGCTTTAACCGCATTCCCACCAGCTGAACTTTCATAAGTTTTGCTTTCTAATTCTTTCTGCTTTTTTTCCATTTCTTTTTGGGCTTTTTGAACCTGCTTAAGTAGATTGTTCATGTTCCCGCCACCTGGGAAGCCGCCACCAAATTTAGCCATATCAAATTCCTCCGTTATCAGTAATCTCTTTAAATTATAGCATACCCGCTAAGGGATTATATCAATATCTGTCATATCGTTCTCTCGAATGATATCTTCTAAGGGGCGCTGAGAGCTATTTTCATGTTCTGAAGCCACCCTTAAATTCAAGTGAACCTTTTCACCTAGGATCATAGAAATAGTGTCTTCTAGGACTTTCCTAAACTCATTTTTTTCCAACCTCTTTTTATTGTGACTATAACTTTCTGGAAATTGTAATGTTATCACTCCATTTTTCACCTGAGTTACTTCACCTTCAAACAAAGAAGCTCGTATAACCATTTGCCGCTTAGCCCGCAATGCTTCATCCACTTCATTCCAAGCCCCTTTGACTGATGCAACGGTTAGTTTTGAATCTGGATTTTCACTAATTTCGGCTACTTTGGGGTCTTGTTCTTTTTCCTCAATATGAACCGGTCTTTGTTGCGGTTCTTGTCGTCTTGGGCTTGCAGCTACCTGTTGTTGATTGGCTTCTCGCGCTACAATCCCTGCTTCTAGTCCATCTTTTAACTTCGCTTCCATATGGTTGAGCCTGGAAACTAAAGAATCCAAGCCATAATCCATTTCAGAATTACAAATCTTAATCAAGGCGAGCTCAAGATAGATCCGTCCCTGGGAACTTCGCCTGCTTTGTTCTTCGGCCGTTTGTAAAATCCGGATAACTTTAATAATTTCTTGATCCCGAATCATTAACG
>JAAZGI010000081.1 GCA_012511315.1 Clostridium sp. | reverse complement strand
GATTATGCGAATTGGACAATTTGCTGAAAAATATAAGGTGACTCAAGATACGGTACGTTACTATATTGAAAGAGGATTATTGGTGGCGAGTAAACGGGGAGAACAATTCTTTTTTACGGAGTCCGATGGTCAGGATTTAATGAAAATATTGGAGTTAAAGGAATTAGATTTTTCCCTTAACTGTATTCAAGATATATTAATGACTCAGCGCTTATCGGGTGAAAACTCCGATGTGTATCGCCAGCGCTATTTAACGTGTTTAAGAGAAAAACAAGAGCAGGTGGATGAGGATATTCTAAAGTATGAAGCGCTTCGCCGGCAGATCCATGATACCGTTGAGCAACTGGAGCTAGAAGACAACCAGGCAGAACATCAATTAGGGGTGCCTCTAACAGCCCTAGGTATCTTAACCTGTCCAAGCTGTGGTGATTCTTTAAACCTAGCAGAAGGAAGCCTGGTGGAGAATATGATTATGGAAGCTAGTCTTTCTTGTCCCTGTGGCTTTAAAGCCCAGATTCATAAAGGGGTCTATATTGATAAGGCAGCGGTGAGACCCAAGCTTTTAGGGAATGAACCCATGCCAACTAAGGAAGAGTTTTTAGCTAGTAGCTCCCATACCTTTGTCAATTATCTCTATCAGACCTTAGCTGCCATGGTAAAGTTTATTAAAGTGGGGAGTGAACCAAACTATATATTAGAGCTTAGCAATTGTGTGGGCTTCTTCCTCATGCAGTACATTCAGGACCTGCCAGTGAATTCCACCTATGTGCTGGTGGATTATGACCTGGATCGCTTGATGCGGATGAAAGGGAACTTGGAGATGTATTATAGCCATCGCAAGTTCTTATTCCTCTGTTGTGACTATGAACAGCTACCTTTAGCTAAAGGATCTATAGATTGCATGGTTGACAATGGAATGAGCCGCACCTATCAGCTCGAAGAAAAGAAATACCTACCTCCTTTAATTGTTGATCGATTAAAGGATCAAGGCACCTATGTTAGTTCCTCCATCTTTTTTGGAGAAAACTCAAAAGGCAATCCACAAACCATTGAACCCCTTGGTTGGTATAAAGAAGAAGGAATTGAGGAACGGATCAAAAGCGTAGGCTTGACCATTGAAGATACCCTTCGCATTGGACCGGTTTTCCAAGAGGAATCTGCACAAAGTAACTTTTCTGATATGGAGCTCTACCAGCTGGTGGCACGATCTATTAAGACCAGTATAAGCAAATAATCAACTCAGCTTATTTTTAGGAGACAGATCTTGTCTACACAGATTTCATTCAAAATAATTTTATTTAAACTGTCCACTTTTAAGCTGTCTCACTTAACTTGAAGTTTCAAAAATCCATTGATTGTATTGATTGGGCGGATTGTGTCTGAAGTGAGTGGTTACAATAAACCTTAGGTTAACCCAATCATGAGTAATTAACCCGATGGTAAGTGACTAACTCGATTATGAGTGACTAAGTCAATGGTGAGTGACAATCTGGGTGGTGAGTGATGGACCCGTCTAGGAGTGATGACCTTATGATGGGTTATGATACTGGCTACGATTTCTTTAATCATTTTAGTAATTACAGAGATTGTGAGTGGTTACTCTGACTAGGAGTAGGTATATGGACTGCAATAGATTAATTGATGTTGAGTGAGTTGGTTTGAATTGAAAGTTAGCGGCTATACAAATAAATAATCAGTCAAATAGAAACCATGGAGTCGACTCCATGGTTTCTGCTTTTATCAGTCATAAGAAAGGCTATTGGGTCATTGACATGGACTTAAGGCAAGACAGTATACTTAATACATAGTTATAAAAATAACGAAACTTTAAAACTTGGTGGATGAATACTCAATGGGTGTTGGATGGATGCTCACTCAGTAGGACAGGAAAATTATTTGAATTTTTGGACATGTTCTAAAATTCTAGCTAAAAGGATTTCTGTTTTACCGGAAGAGAAGCAAGCAACAAAGATGTGAAATGACCCAAGGGATGAAGTGACAAAAGAAGTTAGTGGGAAAGGGATGAGGTAAAGGATAAGGTAGATATTTAGGAAGCTGATTATTGACCGAGGAGACTAGTCAAGAGGAAGACAAAATAAGTAGGACAAAAAAAGATAAAAGGGGAATTATAATGAAACAAACAAACAAGATCTTAAGTTTATTTTTAGCACTATTCTTAATGATTGGAATTAGCGCATGTACTCAAAATGGAAAAGATGATACCAAGGGTGCGGATAGTCTATTTAAGGCTGGTACTTATGTGGAGAAAGTAGACGGTCACAATGGAGAGGTTGAGGTAGAAACTGTCTTTAGTGAAGACAAGATTGATTCCGTGAAAATCTTATCCCACGAGGAATCTCCAACCATTAGTGATTTAGCCATTGAAAGAGTTCCTAAGGATATTGTAGAAAAACAGTCTTTAGCTGTTGATACCGTATCTGGAGCTACCTATACCTCTAAGGCGATTCTAGAGGCTGTTGAAAAGGCTGCAGTGAAAGCTGAGGCTGATGTAGCTAAGCTAAAAGAAAATAACAATGAGACTGCAGGCGAAGATGTTACTTTAACTACTGATGTAGTAGTAATCGGTGGCGGTGGAGCAGGTCTAGCCGCAGCAGCTTCAGCCAATGAACATGGCGCAGATGTTATTGTGCTAGAAAAGCTAGCCCAAACCGGTGGATCAACGGCCTTATCTGGTGGTGGGATTTCAGCTACTGGAACCAAGTTCCAAGAAGAGCTTGGCATCGAGGACAGCAAAGAATCTTGGATGACGCTTTGGAAAGAACGGTCAGCAACTTCTAATCCAGATAGCATCTATCCAGATTATGACTTTGTAGATAAATTTATGGATGCGGCTATTGTAACAACGGAATGGCTCCATGATTATATTGGTCATGAGTATGGTGCAGTTTCAGGATTTGGTATGGACCCAGTGGAGCGGTTACATTTCCCGAAACCAGTCAATGATGTGAGCAATGGCTCAGTAATCACCTCAAACATTGAAAACTTTATCACTGGCAAGGGTGTTGAGATCCTCACAGAAACAAAAGCCACAGAGCTAATTGTTGATGCTGATGGTAATGTAACGGGTGTTATTGCTGAAGGCAAAGATGGCAAAGTTACTGTTAACGCTAAAAAAGTTATTTTAGCTGCTGGTGGATTTGCCCGTAGCGCAGAACTTCTTGAGGAATGGGTTCCCGTAGCCAAAGAAACAGCTAATATGACTCAAGCTGGTGTAGGCTCTACTGGAGACGGTATCGTCATGGCTGAAGAAATCGGCGCAGCCCTTTATGAAGATCCATGGGTGATTGGTCTAGGAATTGGATCTCGCATCCCCGGAACCGGTGGTTTAATGATGGACTGGTCCAAACTCTATGTAAACTTAAAGGGTGAGCGTTTCACCAATGAACAAATCCACTATGCCATTGCGACCAATAAATTGTTAGAGCAAGAGGGAACTTGGGTTGTGATGGATTCAAGCGAAGCCAATCAATCAATCGTTGAAACCTTAGAGTCCAGCGAGGCCAAAGATGAATTCGTTAAAGCAAATACCCTTGAAGAACTAGCCAAATTGATGGATGTTCCAGAAGATACCTTTATGACAACCATGGAAACTTATAATGCTGGAGCTAAAGCAGGGGAAGATGCTCTAGGTAAAGACAAGGAATTCCTACCAGCTGTAGAAACAGCACCTTACTATGCCATGAAGTTCTATCCCATGACCATGGGAACCTTTGGTGGTGTTAAGACCAACGACACTTTCCAGGTAGTTAAAGAAGACGGTAGCGTGATTCCAAACCTTTATGCTACAGGTGAAAATGCAAACCGCGTTCTTTATAACCAAGTCTACATGTCAGGTAGTGCCGTACAGTTTGCTCTAACCAGTGGACGGATTGCTGGAGAACATGCAGCAGGCAACCTAGACAAATAGATTATGAGCTACCCGAATAGAAGTAGGTATCTCAAAGAGAAAACAACTCAGACAAATATATAGTAATAAATTAAAATAGTTTGCGGGGTAAATTCAACGAATAAACCCAATCTATAAAACTAACAAATAAATTCAACGGATTTACCCTGCAAAGAAACCTGATAAAAAAACTTACGAACAACCTGATCAATAAAATCCAGCAAACAAAACAAAGCAAATAGAGCAAAGCAAATAGAGCAAATTAAACAGAGCAAACAATAGAGAACATACAAGCAAATTTAAGCTGGAGATTTATTGATTTATTTATTAATCTTTCAAAGACCTTTCATAGATCAGTTAACACTGAACCGTGAAAGGTCTTCTTGCTTTTAACTCTCAAGAATTTAGTCTAAAAAATAGGGTCAATCTAAAAACTTGTGGGATTATTTTAAAATAACAATTGAATAAAGAAGTGGACCTTCGCTACAATTGAGATGCATCTTGCGGATGTAACAACTCAAATTATGGAGGGTCCACAAATGAATT
>JAAZGI010000459.1 GCA_012511315.1 Clostridium sp. | reverse complement strand
TTTTTTTATATTGGATTGGAGTGACAATTATAGTTAAATCTTTAATTGTCTATTTATTAAAACATCACTTATTTATAGCCTTCAGGTTTTGAACCTATAGGGATTCTTAGCCCTTAGGGTTTCTTTCAGCTTTGTCAGCTATTTTTTTATCTTTTGTTTTTTTCCTTAAAACTTTTACCAAAAAGTTTTTGTGATTAAAGTTTAATTAACAACTTTGACCACAGTGTGCCGGATTACTTGATCACCCATTTTATAGCCTTTTAAAAAGACTTCAGATATTTCTTTCTGTCCTTTTTCAGCATCTATTTCATGCATTACAGCCTCATGTAAATTGGGGTCAAATTCTTCATCCGTGTTTATCTCTTCCACTCCAAAATTTTTGAGCGTTTGCACAAAGTAATCCAAAGTCATTTGGACACCGTCCTTTAGCCCTGGAAGATCATCGGTTTCAGTAACTAATGCTCTTTCCAAATTATCAATCACTGGCAGCATATTTTTAAGCACTTCACAGGTGGCTGCATCTGATAATTCTTCTTTTTCTTTTTGTGTGCGTTTCCGGAAGTTTTCATATTCCGCTGAAATTCGAAGTAATCTTGTTTTCAAGGTCTCTACTTCATTGGAGAGTCTCTTTGTTTCATCTTCCAAGTTTTTAATCTTCTTTCGGGCAAACATCATTTCATCCTCTTCATTCGCGGTTACACTTTCTGTTTCTTCTACTGCCTCTTCTACAACAGGCTCACCTTGTTGCTTCGATGCATCAGTAGAATGCTCAGCTTCATGATCGGTCTGATCTTGAGGCTGGCTTTGATCCACCGCATCCTTCATCAGGTCTTCCGTCGCTTTATCCTTATTCATCATCTGTCTCCTCATGTTGTATTTCTCAGTTTGCGGTTTAATTCTTCCACGACACTTTTTAATATGGTCGACATTTTAGAATAATCCAGCCGCTTGGGTCCTAATAAGTTAATAGTTCCCACATCCTGACCGTTTAATTTATATTTAGCCGAAATGATGGACCAATCCTTCGTTTCGGGTAAATTCGATTCTTCGCCTATTACGATATGAAATTCATCCTCACAATCTTCACAGGCTTCTACATTAATCATCAGTTCTTCAGGGTTTTCAAGCACTTCTAGAATCTCTCTAGCTTTTTGAATATCATTAAATTCAGGGTAATCTAAAATATTATTCTTTCCTTCTACAAAATAGCCATTCCCATCATCAATTAAAGCATCGTGAATTGCCGCCATAATAGAAGCAAATAACTCTGAATGACCGGCTAAATCTCGTCGTATTGAATCCATAATGGATATATCTATTTCATAAGCTGTTAAGCCTGCTAGTTTCACTGTTAAAAGATTGGACAGCATGAGAAGCTCATCTGGATCTGGTGCGCTTTGTGTGTCTAGAATAGTATTTTTTACTTGTTTATTCTCTAAGACGAGAACAACCATAATGTGACTTTCACCCAGGGAGACCAATTGAAGGGTTCTAATTTGAGCATAACGTGTAGAAGGTTTTTTTGTGATAATCGCTAAGTTTGTCAACTGCGACAACATCTGAGCGGTTTGACGAATGATGCTGTCAATCTGATAGGATGCCATGGAAAGAATTTGGTTTTCAATCATAGCTATTTCTGAAGAGCTTGCCTCGCCTTTTTCCATCAGTTGATCCACATAGACTCGATAACCTCTAGAAGATGGAACTCGACCAGCTGAGGTATGAGGTTGCTCAAGGAACCCCATCTCTTCCAAGTCTGACATTTCATTCCGGATTGTGGCAGGACTGATGCCCAAATCGTATTTTTTCGCTAAGGTCCTAGACCCCACCGGTTCTCCCGTGTTAACATAGTCTGAAATAATAGCTTTTAGAATTTCCAGTTTCCGTTGGTTTATTTCCCCTTCGATCATCCTGCTCACCTCCTTATTTTATTTGTTAGCACTCAGTCACCCCGAGTGCTAATCAACCCATAAATAGGATATCATCAGTGGCAATAGCTGTAAACCCTTTTTCATAAGATTTATCATTAAATTTAGATGAAATTAGTATTCTTTGTTTACAATTGGCTGATTTAGCCTTTTCCCATCAGTAAAA
>JAAZGI010000080.1 GCA_012511315.1 Clostridium sp. | reverse complement strand
CAGTTTTAAAGTATAATGTAATGTAGCATTAATTTTGAATTTTAGAATAAATAGGAAGAATATTGATCGATATCCTTTCGTTGAAGGGGTTAACTTTAGGATGAGAAATTGTCCAAGTGAAGGAGTATAGATATGGATTATAAAATGATGGTAGCTAAAAAAATAGCTGATGCGTCTAATTTAGATGTGGAAATGATCTACCAAAGGATGGAAGTACCGCCAAGGGCAGAAATGGGAGACTTTGCATTTCCTTGCTTTACCTTAGCTAAAGAGTTACGTAAAGCACCACCCTTAATTGCCAAAGAACTATCTGAAAAGATTGATTCAGATGGAATTGAGCGAGTGGAAAACCTAGGTCCCTATTTAAACTTCTTTCTCGACAAGGGACAATTTGTGGAAACTGTTGTTCAAGAGATCTTAGAAGAAGGGACGAACTATGGGAATGAAAATACTGGTGCGGGCAAAAAGATTTTAGTGGAGTATTCCTCGCCTAATATAGCCAAACCTTTTAGTGTGGCCTTAATGTATACCACCTGCCTGGGTGCTGCTCTTTATAATATGTATTCCTCTGAAGGCTATGATACAGTAGGAATCAACCACCTAGGTGACTATGGAACTCAATTTGGTAAACTCATTTATGCATACCGGATGTGGGGAGACGAGACGGCACTTGAAACGGATCCGATTGCGGAACTGTTGCGGATTTATGTTAAATTTCATAATGAAGCAGAAAAGAATCCGGAGTTGGATGAGGAAGGTCGACGCCACTTCAAGAATTTAGAGGCTGGCGAAGCCTATGAGACTGGCCTTTGGAATCGCTTTAAAGAGCTCTCCTTGCAAGATTTCCAAAAAGTATATGATATTTTAGATATTCAATTCGATTCTTTAAAGGGTGAAGCTTTTTACTCAGCACATATGCCAAGAATTGTCGAAGATATTCGTGCTAAAGGATTATTAACAGAATCTCAAGGGGCTCAAGTGGTTATGCTTGATGAGTATAATATGCCACCAGCTATTATCTTGAAAAGTGATGGATCGACCCTTTATAGTACAAGAGATATTACGGCAGCTATTTATCGAAAAGAGACTTATGATTTTGATAAATGCCTTTACGTGGTGGGGACACCACAGGCTTTGCATTTCAAGCAAGTCTTTAAGGTGGTAGAACTCCTGGGCCATGAGTGGGCTGGCGATTTGGTTCATGTTGGCTTTGGCTTAGTGAAATTCCAAGGCATGAAATTCTCAACCCGAGAAGGAAAAGTTTTCTATTTAACCGATCTACTAAAAGAGGCCATCGATAAGGCGAGAGCTATTATTGAAGAAAAAAATCCTGAATTGGAAGACAAAGAAGAAGTGGCACGAAAAATCGGAATTGGCGGGGTGAAATTCATTTATTTGAAGAACTCCCGTGAAAAAGAAATCATGTTTGATCTAGATGAAGTCTTAAACTTCGATGGGGAGACGGCCCCTTATGTCCAATATACCTATGCACGAGGACAAAGTATTCTGCGTAAAAATGCATCCACTGGTTTAGGCGATTTAGAAGCGCTTCGTGAAAAAGAAGAGTTTGAATTAGCTAAGGTCCTGGAGCGTTTCAATCAAGTGAAGCGAGAAGCTCTTGAAAAATATGAACCCAGCATCTTTACACGTTATGTATTGGATGTTGCCAAAAATTTTAATAAGTTTTATAACAATATTAATATTAGTAACTCTGAAGATTCACTACGTAATGCCAGACTTAAGTTAGTGGAAGCAACGTGTCAAGTGATTCAAAATGGATTAGGTCTTTTAGGTATTGATGTTGTAGAAAGGATGTAACAATGAATCGTAGGATTATTCCAGGTGGTTTATATCGGCATTACAAAAACAAATGGTATTTTGTCATTGGTGAGGCGCGGCACACGGAAACCGACGAGGTGTTTGTTAGCTATTTCCCCCTCTATGGTGAGGACCCCGTTTTATATGTTCGGCCCAAAACCATGTTTTTGGAAGCCATTGATCCAGTAAATACAAATGGATTACAAAAATGGCGTTTTTTAGAAAGCGACGCTACAGAAATTGACTTGAAAGAAAAAGTAGAGTTGCTCCACCAATCCCAAGTTATACTTCATAAAATGGGGTTAGCCATCGTTGAAGACTAGCAGCTGCTAAAATAGAAATGATTAAAGCAAACAAGGATTACCATAAACAACAATTAATCAATTAATCAAATTAAACAATCAAACAATAAGAAAAGGAATCAACTCCCTAGTTTATAAACTTGGGAGTTGATTCCTTTTAAAGGGGATTACCCTGTTAAGCCTGGGTTGTCTCACCCGGCTATTTTTTACTGATAAACTGAATCTCACTGCAGCCAAGATCTGAGTCTCGGCTGGGACATTTAGCTGAGCAAGAATCACAGTTGCCAACACCTTTCTTTTTAGCCTTAACGCTTCGTGCGAACAGCCAAATGGCTAGACCAAGAAGAAGAATGGCAGCAATAATTTCTAATATTTGCATAATTTATTGACTCCTAAAGAAATAGGCTTCCTACCTGATAAATCAGGAAGGAGACGATCCAAGCCAGTGCCAGTTGATAGCTGACAGAAAGCATCATCATTTTGGTTCCAAACTCTTTTTTAAAGGTAGCAATGACAGCTACACAAGGGGTATAAAGAAGGATGAACACAAGGAAGGCATAGGCGGTAAGGGGAGTAAATACGGTGGTTAAAGCTTGTGCTAAATTTCCTTGATAAACAATTTCCATGGTAGAAATGACCACTTCCTTAGCCATAAGTCCAGTTATAAGGGACACAGCGGCTTCCCAGGTGCCGAAACCCAAAGGGGCAAGGAAAGGGGCGACTGTGCGGCCGAGATTTGCTAGAAGGCTGTCTGTGATATCCACCATACCTGTTAGATTAAAGTTGGAGAGAAACCAAACAATAACCGACAAAGAGAAGATGATGGTAGCGGCCTTTCTAATAAAGCCCTTGCCCTTGTCCCAAGAGGTTTGCCACAAAGACTTTAGGCGTGGAATTTGATAATCAGGCATTTCAATTAATAGAGGTTCTTCTTCTTTTTTAAACAAGGTATTTTTTAAAATTAAGCCCATGATAAAGGCAATAAAAATCCCTAAAAGATAAAGGCTCATAACAACTAATTCTTGGTATTTGGCGAAAAATAAACCGCTGAATAGCATATAAACAGGTAAACGGGCGTTGCAGGACATCAGGGGAGCTAATAGGGCGGCTAGCTTACGGTCTTTTTCTGACTCTAGGGTTCTTGCACTCATAATAGCGGGCACAGAACAGCCAAAGCCAATAATCATGGGGATAAAAGCTTTACCAGAGAGTCCAACGCGGCGCATCAAACGGTCCATGATTAAAGCAGCTCGTGCCATATAACCGGATTCTTCAAGGATTGAAATCCCGAAAAAGAGGGTCATGATGATGGGTAAAAAGACGAGAACAGACCCAACACCGCCGATGACACCGTCAATCATGAGACTTTGAAACCACTCAGAGGAACCGCTTAAAAGGTTACCGACGAGTTGACCAAAGGGTTCTAGGAGATACTTATCAAAAGCACCAGACAAGGGTTCACCCACCCAAGAGAATGTTAGCTTGAACACTAAAAATAAAAGGGCTAGAAAAATCGGATAGGCAGCAATGGGGTGCAGCACAATGCGGTCGATTCGTTCAGACAAGGAATGCCCTTGATCTTGATGGGTTTGGGAGTCGGCAACAATCTGATCGATGTGAGCGTAGGTGTCTTGTTCCGTAGCTAAAGCCCGCAGCTGGGTGGTAATCTTCCCATCGTGGGCTTTGACTTGTTTGATTAGTTCGTCTAAACCAATTCCCTTGGAAGCGACAATGGGAACGACTGGAAGACCGACATTTGCACTTAGTTTTTCAGGGTCAATATCAATTCCCTTGGACCGAGCCATGTCCATCATATTAAGGGCTAGGATCATCGGGATTCCAAAATCGGCGGCTTGACTGGTGAGGTAGAGGTTTCTAGATAAATTGGATGCATCAATTATGTTAATGATGAGATCCGGTCTTTCATGAGTTAAAAAATTCTTGGAAACCTTCTCTTCATTAGAATAGGTATCCATGGCATATATTCCGGGAAGATCCACAACTTTAATGTCATCCAGCCAGCCCTCTTTTTTATCGACGGTAACACCAGGCCAGTTGCCAACGTATTGATTGCCACCAGTTAGGTGATTAAACAAAGTTGTCTTACCAACGTTGGGATTTCCTAATAAGGCTATTATCATTATTCTTAGTACTCCACAAATATTGAAGCAGCATCTTTTTGGCGAATGGCCATACAGCATCCGCGAAAGCGGACCACTAATGGATCGCCTAAAGGAGCTCTTCGAAGGAGGGCGAGATCAGTACCAGGTAAACATCCTAAAGCTGATAGACGTTTTGTTAATGGGGAATCCCCTTCTATTTTTACAATCTTTGCAGACTGACCAATTGCTAAACCATTTATGTTAACCATACTTATGTCTCTCCTTTAAGTTACGATTTATAAATGAAAATGATTATCATTAACACTATGTTCATTATAACTTTACGAACTTTTTGTGTCAATGGTTGTTTAGTCTTTTATCCTTAATTAAGTTTTGCCTTAAATGAATTTAACTTCTACCCTTAAAATATATCAAGTAGGAGTAAGTTTTACAAACGTAAAAGTAGATTGGCTTAGATTTAATCTAAAAATCTATTTAGTGAAAGACCTTCAAGGATTTTAGTATTAATCCTTTGACCAATAACCTTTGACTTATATAGGATATATGAAAAAAATACTCTTTCAATAGCGTTCTTTAACCATAAAAAGCTTGATGTTTCATGGTTAAAGACAAGATCCCTAGAGTATTCTGGTGAAATACTTTGAAAGATTCTAAGATATGGGTTATTTTTATAGTAAGAAACATCAAGGCGAGTCAGTGTTGATGGAACTAATTGTTAGTAAAAGGATGCTATATGGAAAAAATAAGGGGAACTATCGGGGCGCGGACCCTTAAAACCGCTTTGGCAGCAGGAGTCGCTATTTTTCTATCGATTCTCTTAGGTTTAAGCTATGCCGGAAATTCAGGCATTATTGCAATTTTAAGCGTTCAAAACACAAAAAAGAAGTCTAGTGAAATTGCTAAGCAAAGATTATTTGCAACAGTTATTGCCTTTGCGATTAGCTCGGGGGTGTTTTTGGTTTTAGGCTTTACGCCTTTTGCCTTTGCGGTGTATTTATTGATTTTCATTCCGATTTCTGTGCGACTTGGCTTAAATGAAGCAATAGTACCTTGCTCGGTTCTTGTCACTCATTTATTGGCCGTTGAGTCTGTGGCACCGGCTTGGTTGTTGAATGAATTTATGCAAATGGTTATTGGTGCTGGCATGGGGCTTCTGGTCAATATTCATATACCTAGTCTACGAGTGGAGTTAGAAAATGACATTAATGAAATCGAAGCGAAAATGAAAGAGATTCTTCATAATATGGCCGGCTGCTTAAGGCACGAAAACTTCTGTCACAACCAATCTCTTTTTGATGAGTTAGAGTCCTGTTTAAAAAAAAGCAGAGAGCGTGTCCTTCAAGAATCATATAATTACTCGGGCGATGATGTGAATTATTATATTCGCTACATGGATATGCGGAACAGTCAATTTGAAGTCCTAAAGCATTTAGGTCGTTATGTGGATCGAGTGCACCTAATTGATGAGCAGGCTTATTTAGCCGCTGCCATAACAGATCAAGTTGCTGATGATGTCAGTAACTTAAGTCCTAAAAAGCTTTCATTAGAGCAGTTGCAAGCTTATCGAACACAGTTAAGCGGTATGAAACTCCCGAAAACGAGAGAAGAATTTGAAAGCCAAGCTTCAATTCATGAATTCATGAGTGACTTGGAGTTACTTATTGAATTAAAGCGAAACTTTATGCTTTAAAAATAGTAATCTAAAATCATGTTATTATTAAAGGAACTAGTTGGTAAATTTGGTTATTGGAAAGCATCATGAAGTAGTAGGAACTAGAGAAAGAAGAAAAAAGAATAACTAAGTATAAAGCAGATCAAAAAGTTAAGTGAAAATCAGATCCAAGGTTAAGTTAAAAAGGTTAAGTTAAAAGAGAAGGTTTTAACGAAAATAGGCAGAAGTTGCCCATCCTCTATAGGTGGGTGATGAATGCTATTCCGTATGAGGGTTATTTTTAGTCACTCGAAAGGCGATATAATAAGCTTATTGTCTTTTGACAACTGGCGGCACTCCAATTGAT
>JAAZGI010000458.1 GCA_012511315.1 Clostridium sp. | reverse complement strand
GTTGTTCATTATAACAATAATGACTCTCTTTTTTATTATAAATTCGATATAGAGGCGGTTGTGCCATATAAACATGTCCAGCTTCAATTAATGGACGCATAAAACGATAGAAAAATGTTAACTGTAAAACTTGAATATGGGCACCATCAGTATCAGCATCGGTCATAATAATTACTTTCTTATACTGTGTGTCTTCAATTGAAAACTCAGGACCTGCCCCTGCTCCTATACAATGAATTAAGGTATTAAGTTCCTCATTTCTATAAACATCATCTAATTTAGCGCGCTCAACATTCAATACTTTTCCTCTAAGGGGAAGTATTGCTTGAAATGAAGAATCTCTTCCTTGTTTAGCTGAGCCTCCTGCTGAATCCCCTTCCACGATAAACAATTCATTTTTATTGGCATTCTTTGTTTGAGCTTTAGCTAATTTGCCTGATAAGATTTTGTCTCGCTGTTTCCCTTTTTTACCTTTACGAGCATCCTCTCGTGCTTTACGTGCAGCTTCTCTTACTTGGGATGCCTTTTGTATTTTCTTGATAATATCAAGTGTAAAATCATGATTTTCTTCCAAGAAGAAAGAAAGCTGAGTATTAACAACACTTTCTACAGCGCTTCTTGCGGCAGGAGAACCTAGTTTTGATTTCGTTTGACCTTCGAATTGTAATAAGCTTTCTGGAATACTTAAGGCAATAATAGTTGTTAACCCTTCTCGTACATCAATTCCATCAAAGTTTTTATCTTTTTCTTTTAGTACATTGTATTTTCTAGCAAATTCATTAAAGGCTTTAGTGATCGCTGTTTTGAGTCCAACTTCATGAGTTCCACCATCTTTTGTTCTTACGAGATTAACATATGAAAATGTATTTTCTTGATAATCACCAGTATATTGTAAAGCGACTCTCATCTCAATTTTATTACTGGCTCCTCTTAAAATAATTGGGGCACCGACCACTTCTTGATCAGAAGTCACATATTGTATAAAAGATGTAATACCATCTTGGTAATGAAAGACATCTTCTTTATGTTCTTGAGTTCTTTGGTCTTTGACAACAAATTCAATATCCTCTAAAAGGAAAGCCGATTCTTGAATTCTTTCTGCAATAGTTGAATAAGAATAGGTTATAGAACCAAATATGGAAGGATCTGCTTTAAAAGTAACTTTCGTGCCACTTTTCTGAGATTTATCACCTTGAATCAATTTACCGACTTTACTGCCACCTTCTTCGAAAAGAATCTTATAGGTCGTTTGATTTCTTGAAACAGTAACTTCCATCCATTCTGAAAGAGCATTAACTACTGAGCCACCAACACCGTGTAGACCACCTGCTGTTTTATAGCCACCTGTCTCGCTAAATTTGCCTCCGGCATGAAGTGTCGTATAGATTACTTCAATGGCAGATTTACCATTGGAATGCTTCTCTACAGGGACTCCACGTCCAAAGTCTTCAATTGAAATTACATTATCTGGTAACATTGTCAAAATAATTTGTTTACCAAATCCATTGAGTGCTTCATCTATCGCATTATCGAGAATTTCCCAAACTAAATGATGAAGAC
>JAAZGI010000457.1 GCA_012511315.1 Clostridium sp. | reverse complement strand
AGCATCTACAAAGAAGTAACTCACACAAACCAACAATTGAAATAGGAGGGAAATCCATTATGATTAGTAACGCTCAAACACCTGAAGAGTAT
This sequence comes from Clostridium sp., assembly GCA_012511315.1. GTDB lineage: Bacteria > Bacillota > Clostridia > Clostridiales > Clostridiaceae > JG1575. Next base: position 1,707 of record JAAZGI010000457.1, on the reverse strand, counting down.
TTTGCTCAACTGCCTGCACAACGGCGTGAGATCATGGAACAATTACGCCAGGTCATTAATCAGAATATATCTAAGGATTTTGAAGAAGTAATGCAATATGGAATGTTAGGCTGGGTTGTACCTCTTACTATATACCCTGAAGGCTATCACTCCAGTGGTGAAGCCTTACCTTACATGAGTATTGCTGCTCAGAAAAATTATTACTCCGTCTACCATAGCGGTCTTTATGGAGGAGAGGATTTTATAAACTGGTTCCGCCAAGAATATGAGGAAACCTTCCAGCGTAAACTTGACGCCGGAAAAAGTTGCCTCCGCTTTAAAAAGCCAGAACATATCCCTTACGACTTAATCGGCGAACTCGCCTCGAAAATCAACGCCCATGAATTTGCTGCTAGCTACGCACCTTTTGATCCGAGAAATAAATCGGGAAAGAAATTGAAATAATATGAACCAACGAACTACCACTAAACTTAAACTTATTTTTTCAGGATTATCTTCTCGTTTTCAAGAAAACCAACAACTCTTTAAGCATCTTCACTTTACATTTAAATCAGGTCGTAAATCCTTTAAAGGCCATGCCCAATTTAGCGAAGGTAGGTTAACCTATCACTTTAAAGGTGGACAAGAAGATTTATCCTTTGATGAGGTGCTAGAACGAATCCACCAAGAAGCCTCTCTTTATGATGCTCTTAACCTTTCTTATGAAGAGCGAGGCCACGTAATGGAAATTGTTGCCGATGACAAGGACGTCAAAGTCAAAAATCGTGAGCTTGACCCTGAACAAATCGCTTCTGAACCGTCCCCTGTACTGAATCGAGCTTATCTCATCAATCATCAACAAGCTCGACCCCTTTTAACAGAGCTTGACATCTTAACCAAGGACGGCAAAATTAAGAATGATAAAATTCGTAAATACAGCCAAATTGACCATTATGTAGAAATTCTTTTAAATGATTTGAATCAATTCAAAAATTCTAAGCATCCTGTCCACATTGTGGATTGCGGCTGCGGCAAATCCTATCTATCCTTCGTTTTAAATTACTATATGACTGAAGTTCTTAAAATCAAAACAATCTTTACTGGTATCGATATTTCAGATCAAGTCATTGAGTCTTCTAAACAAATGGCTGATCGTCTTGGGTATCGCAATATGACATTTATCCAGGGCGATATCCGACACCTAATCACGAAACAGCGACCTGATATTGTCATGAGTCTCCATGCTTGTGACACCGCAACTGATTTAGCGCTAAATTTCGGTATCCGTAACAAAGCTGACCTCATTATTGCTGTGCCTTGTTGCCATGCTGAAATGAACCGGAACTTTAACTATGAACCTTTTGCCTCCATCCTAAAACACGGAATCCTCAAACGTCGAATGGCTGATGTACTTACTGATGGCATTCGCTGCCTCATTTTAGAACAAGAAGGCTACGATACCACTATCAGGGAATATATTTCTCCTTTAGAGACACCTAAAAACCTTTTAATCAAAGCTCGTCGAAGGGGTAGACGTAGTGATCAGGCTGAAGAGGAGCTCATGTCTTTAATTGTAGATTTAGATTATGCCCCAGCCTTGTATCGTTACCTAAATGATTTGGACGACGCCGAGGATCAAGGGACTTCAAAACACTATGACAATGAATGAATTCAAATCCTTTAATATAAAAATTCCATGCAAAAAGGAGAACCGAATCGGTTCTCCTT
>JAAZGI010000079.1 GCA_012511315.1 Clostridium sp. | reverse complement strand
TTTTTACTTTTTTTCATAGTATTTATCTCCAAATTAGGTGAATAGGTCAACTGCTTTGTTTTGCTAGCAAGGGAGTATAAAAGGGAAAACAATGGAAAATGCTCGACTTTATAAGAATACCTTCTTTAGATTATGTGTCATTAGATAAGGTATATTAATAAATGTAAAGAAAGGGATGTAAGCAAATGATATAATGGTTAAAAGAAAGCAACGAAAGCTTGCGATTTGGGATGTCCTCTTGGTTCAGTGCTATACCGAAATCATAGCATGGTAAGGAAATAGCAACAATATATATTAAAAATAAGGCTTGGCATACCTTAAGAGCTTGATTAAGTGCTTTAAGGTAAAAAGACCTCGAATTGTGCTAAAACTAAAGTGTTTTCAAAGCAAGGTGATTAAAAAGATCCAGTGACATAAGTAATGGATGGTGGTTATATCAAGCACTTAAAATAAGCGTCTAAAATAAGAGATTCACATGATCGGTTTAATGAGCACTTGAATGGAACAGTTACATCTCGGTATTTAAATTCCAGTTGTTCAAAGGGAGTAGTGAGGTTTCTTAGATTACTGCTTATACGCGACAGAATAACCAAGGGCTGCATATTCTTAGCAAAGATAAAAGAATGGGTAGGATTTGTTTAGGCAGGTAGTTTTGGGTTAATGCTTGAAAATACGAGGAGGGTAGATTGGAGAAATCATGAATCAAAAGTACGATGTCATCGTTGTTGGGGCTGGCCTAGCAGGTCTAACGTGTGGAGCCTTTTTAAGCCGAAGCGGATATAAGCCCTTAATATTAGAACAGGGATCCAAAACGGGGGGATTGGTGAACACTTTTTGGCGCCAGGGGTTTGCCTTTGATGCTGGCATTCGAGCTTTTGAAAATTCAGGAATCATATTCCCCATGCTTGAAAGTTTAGGCATTGAACTAGATGTTATTAATAACCCAGTGTCAATCGGCATTGATCAAAATTGGACCCGTCTAAAATCAAGGGATAGCCTATTAGACTATGGCAAAATGTTATCTGAATTATTCCCGAAGGATCAAAAAGCAATCAAGGAAATAATTCAAGGGATTGATCAGGTAATGGGTTATATGGACGTGCTCTACGGGATCGACAATCCTCTTTTTCGAGATGATTTTAAAGATGCAGCCTATTTAACCAAAACCTTTTTGCCATGGGCCTTCAAATACATGTTGAAAATTGGAAAAATTGGTAAGCTAAATGAACCGGTTAATGATTATCTCGCACGTTATACGAATAACAAGGCTCTCATTGACATGATCACCCAGCATTTTTTCAAAGAAACGCCCACTTTTTTTGCTTTAAGTTACTTTGGCTTATATCTTGATTATTCCTATCCTTTAGGCGGGATGGGGACTTTAGCTGAGAAACTAACAGAATATATAAAAACAAAAGGCGGATATATAAAAACGCATTCTGCTGTTAATGGAATGGACTCAGTGAACCGAATCCTTACCACATCCCAAGGAGAAACCTTCGACTATAAAAAGTTGGTTTGGGCAGCTGATCAAAAAAACCTCTATACTTCCTTGCGGGCTGAACCCACAGCTGCACTTGAAAAACAAGACCGGCTAGTGACTCAGGCTAAAGGTGGCGATTCGGTTTTAACCCTATATCTTGGTGTGGATCTAGATCGAAATTATTTCATGGAACGAAGTGGAAATCATGCCTTTTATATACCGTCTTTAAAAGGTTTATCTTCCTTAGAAAACTGGCGAAGTAAGGACCCTAAAAACCGAGAGGAGCTCAAAGCTTGGCTGAAAGAATATTTAGAAAAAACAACTTATGAGATTTCTGTGCCGGCACTTAGAGACCCCTCCTTAGCGCCTGAGGGGAAAACAGGAGTCATTGTCAGCACCTTATTTGATTACGATTTCGTTGGTCTCTTTGATAAAGCAGGTGAATATAAAGAGTTTAAAAAGTTGTGTAGCCAACAGATTTTGGAAACCTTGGATCAATCAATTTTTCCAGGCATTATAGAAAAAGTTATCTATAAAAATTGTGCAAGCCCTTTAACCATTGAACGAGAAACTGGTAATAGCGGAGGGGCGATTACCGGTTGGTCTTTTACCGGGGACGAGCTGCCTTCTGAATCTCGATTTATTCAGATTGCTCGTTCATCGCAAACACCAATCCCTCATGTCTATCAGTGTGGTCAGTGGACCTTTAGTCCGTCTGGTTTACCAGTTAGTATTTTGACAGGCAAAATGGCAGCAGATGAAGTGGATAAGAGCCTGAAGAAAGTGAGGCGTTAATGGTAGAACGAATCGAATTGGTCATGGTCTTGGTTGGGATGTTAGCGGCGGCGACTTTATTTAGAAAGTTTCCTAAACTGATCCTTGATTCAGATGGAAAAAGGGCAAGACCATCTGTTTCGGTCATTATTCCAGCTCGCAATGAAGCAAGGATCCTTCCTTTGCTAATGACTGACTTAAGACAGCAGAAAGAGCTGGCATTTGAAATCCTCTGTGTGGATGATGATTCAGAAGACACCACCGCAACGGTAGCACGAGACTATGGCGCAAAAGTCATTAAGGCTTCAGGAAAGCCAAAGGGTTGGCTTGGCAAAGCCTGGGCTTGCTTTATTGGAGCTAAAGCAGCCCAAGGAGATTTGTTGCTCTTTTTAGATGCGGACGTTCGTTTGAGAGAGGATGCCCTTGGTCGATTGGTCCAAACTCAACAAACCTTAGGTGGAACCATATCGGTACAGCCCAAGCATCTAGCAGAAAAATCTTATGAACAATTATCCTTAATATTTAATCTGGTGCAAATCGGAGCAAATGGGGCAGCTATGACAAAACCTCCTAAAATCGGACTATACGGGCCGGTGATTTTGATGGAACGAGGGGATTATTGGCAAGTGGGTGGCCATGAGGTAGTGGCTGGAGATATCGTGGAAGATGTTGCATTGGGTCTTAAATTAAAAGAGGCAGGCTTAGACTACCAAACTTCATCGGTGACGATGACTTGACCTTATTATTAAAAAAGAGGACCTTTATTATCAAAAAGCAATTGATGAGATTAGTGTTTTGTTTAGGGTATCATCACTGCTCAATATCGCGTGGATTGTTCTCTTTTCATTTTTATTCATTGAACTGTCAGTGATCTTTATTTTAGGATTTGTGATGACGTTGGCTCTAATATCCCTTAAGCTGTTGAAGATGCAAACCTCAAGACGTTGGCTACTTCCTTTAACTTTTGGGTTATATACCGGTTGGCTGATGATTGCAACAGTAGTAAATATAGCATCCGCTTTGGTTAAATTAGAATGGGGCAGATTTGGTGTGCCGGAAGACATTTGGGCCATGATCGTTCTAGCTGTATCAGTTGGTTTAGTTATTTTGGTGCTATTAAGAATTAAAAATGCAGCATTTCCTCTGCCAGTGGCTTGGGCATACTTTGGAATATATCAATTTTTAAACGCTCCAGATGGTTTTAAAGGGGAGTATGAACTTCTTCAAATAGTTACCTTAGTGGGCTGTGTTGTCTTAATTGGTGCAGCAGCTATCCAATTATATCGCAACCGCTTCCAAATAATTCCGGTCCAATCAGGACTCTAATTTATAATGAACTTCTAGATTAAAAAAAGATAGAATGGCGAATGGAAGCCCTGCTTTTTGAGCGGGGCTTAGCTGATAGTGGATTTGTAAGAATTTATTTAGGATAATTTGTCTATGTTAAGACGGGGGGACAGACCAGGTGGTCCGATGAATGGATAAACGAAAGGAGGTTCCATGAAAAACTTATGCAAGATTTGTTCAAGCAAGACCGAGAGTTTTTATAATGAAATATTTCAAGTAACGTATCATATTTGCCCCAACTGCCAATTTATTTTTAAAGAGCCTCAGGATTTAATTTCAAAAGAAGCTGAGTTTAAGATTTATGAAAAGCATGAGAATTCCATTACAGATCCAACCTATGTGTCGTATTTTAAACGATTCCTAAAATCGGCTGTATGTCCATACGTCAAGGGAGGAAAAGAAGGTTTAGACTTTGGAAGTGGGCCTTCTCCGGTCTTAGCCATGATTCTAGAAAGAGACTACGGCTATACCATGGATATCTATGACTTATTTTTTTCTCCTGAGAAGGTATATTTAAATAAAAATTATGATTTAATTGTATCAACAGAGGTAGTGGAGCACTTTGCGAATCCTTTAGAAGAATTTCAAACAATGAAGAACGCCTTGAAAGAAGAAGGTATCTTGGCAGTGATGACTCAGTTTCATCACAATGATGTAGAACACTTTAACCAGTGGTATTATATGCGAGATCGATCTCATATTGCTTTTTATACTAGCGTGACCATGGCAAAGATTGCAGAGCTTTTAGATATGGAAATTGTATTCTCAAACAATGAAAATTACACTACATTTCAGCTCAAAATATAGACGACTAAATTAGGCTAGAATAATGATTCAATAGATGGAAGGGCAGAAACTGAGGGAATCCAGTTTCTGCCCTTTGCTATGAAGACAATATTCCGAAATTTAGGTTTAAGCCTTAACTTGGATTAGGTTTGATGAGGCCCCTTGTAAGAGAGTGCTTGAATCTAAAGAATTCAAAAGATCTTCTGGCTCCATTGGGATGCCCAAAATTTTGTTTCCCATCCTAAGGAAGAGTTCTGGTTGAAAGAATTTGTTGTAATACTT
>JAAZGI010000456.1 GCA_012511315.1 Clostridium sp. | reverse complement strand
TGTTGGTTTTTTTATTGACCCTAGGACTTTTAATGGGGTGCGGCTTGTCCTTAAATTCAAGCTCGGTGGGTGAATCTAAAGGTAAAGATGGAGAGACTGAAACGACAAATAGTCAAACGGAAGAGGGGACTTCAAAGGTTCCATCCATGACAAACGGTCAGGAGCTGCCCTTAACAGTAGCTACCACAACACCCTCAGGAGGGTCCTTAGGCCTTGAAGAAGAGAGTGTTAGAATAGATTACCCAACAGGTGCGGTGGTTGCTCACCGCCTCCTAGGCACCCTTAACACATTGAACCCCCATGAGGTCACCCTATCCTCGGAGGAGGAGTTGGCTGGATATTTGTTTGGGGCTTTATATCATTTAGCTGGAGACCCAGAGACGAAGCAAGCCACAGTCATTCCTTACCATGCAGCGGATTTGCCGGAAAGCTTGGATCAGAAAAACTTTACAATTCATCTAAAGCCAGGTCTTACTTGGTCAGACGGCAGCCCTCTAACGGCGTCAAATTATGTTTGGTCCCTGGAAAAGTTATTGGATCCTACAGCTCAAAATCTTTTAGCGGTGGAATACACGGACCATTTACCCCTCCTTAATGCCAAAGGCTATCAATCAGGTATGGTAGAAACATTCCAAGCGGTGGGTATGAAAGCCTTAGATGATGTTACCTTAGAACTAAGCTTAGCAATGCCTTTAAGTAGTGAAGAGGTTGCTTTAGCCTTGACGACGCCTCTACTTACGTCTCCTGATTTTATTCAAGGAAATACTGGTCCGCAGACAATAAAAGATAGTGAGGATTGGACCACAGTAAGGTGTTCAGGAGTCTATGAATTAGAAGGATTTCAGCCGAATCATGAAGTAGTTTTGAAAAAAAGACAGGATTCTGTGTTAACAGACTTTATGGCGAGGTACTTTACATCAGACTATATTAGCCTCCGTCACTTTGATTCAAATTTTAATGCGTTGGAAGCGTTTTATAGAGGCGAATTGGATCTTGTGCCAGTGGCGGGAACGGGTTATAAAAAACTGAAACAAGATCCTCGACTACACCTAGCTAAGGGCAATACGGTGTGGGGGATTTATGTAAACCTCGATAAACCACTTCTGGCAAACTCAGATTTTAGACAAGCTCTTTATTGGGGCACAGATCGAACTCCCATTGCGGTGGGTATTTTTGGCTCCTACAACTCCTACTCAGGCTTTGTCGGTCCGCAATCTTTAGTCGACAAAAAGGGTGAGATGCTAGCCTATCGTAAAACCAAAGAAAGTCGCAGTAATGTAGAAAAGGCGAATGTTTATAATTTAAATAAAGCGCAAGAATTTGCAAGTCGAGTGAAACAACAAATGACAGAGCCAGAGGTTCTTGAATTAGTAGTTCCAGCCCAAAATGAACAAATGCTAGCCATGGCGGAGTTTTTGAAAAGTTCTTGGGAAAGTCTCTTTGAAGGCCTCCTAGAGATTAGAATTAAACCCCTTGATCTTAGCGCTGCCTACGAAAGGTACCGGGAAGGGGAATATCAGCTAGGCTTTGGAGCCATGGGACAAGACATGTTTGATCCCTGGCATTCCATGATGGCTTTTCGCTCTGATTTTCCAAACAAGCTTGATCGAATGACTAGTGATGTTTTTGATCGGCTCCACGAGGAAGCGACCTATGGGATGGCTCGCCTTGAACCGGCTAGACGCCTTGAACTCCTTCAAGAAATGGAAGCTTATCTATTAGCGGAATTACCACAAATCCCTTTATTTGTTAACGCAGATGCTTACTTGATTTCAGATAAGCTGGAAATACCCTTTAAAGACTTTATCCCAGGAGTTGGGTTTGGCCTGGATCAAGCCCAATTAAAACAGGAGATAAATGAGTAAGGGGACTTAAGAGTAAAGGAATGGAAGATTAAGGGGATGGAAGATTAAAGGAATGAGTGAATAAAGTCTAAGTCTGATGGTTTGGGTAACCTTTAAAATATTGAACAAATCTGTTTAAAAGATCAAATAAATATAATCATTAAGTAGTGTTCACCTTGAAGTTGATCCACGGCATGGGCAAATGACCTAG
>JAAZGI010000078.1 GCA_012511315.1 Clostridium sp. | reverse complement strand
TCCTCACCGTATTAAAATATATGGAGATTCCCAAAGCAATCATTGGCATTGAACAAAACAAGCCCAATGGTCTTAAATCTCTCGAGGAAGAAATCGCTCGTCAAAATGCACAGAGTCAAATAGAAATTCGTGTCATGCCCGTGCGTTATCCGCAAGGAGCTGAAAAGGTCATGATTCAAGCTATCACTGGCCGTGTTATTCCAGCTCAAGGGTTACCCCACGACGTTAATGTCATGGTATTAAACCTCTCCACAGTCAATTATATTTCTAAATTCATTGCAACCGGCTTACCCCTTGTTAAACGTGTTGTTACTTTAACTGGAGATTGCCCAGCTGGGCCTGGAAACTATGAAGTGCCAATTGGAACCTTAATCTCTGATTTAGTTGAAAAAACCGGTGGCACCGTCAAAGAACCTCGGAAAGTTCTTATGGGTGGTCCTATGATGGGACTCGCCATGTCCGATTTCGGTACACCGATTGTTAAAAACAATAACGCAATTATTTTATTGGATCAAGGAGCTATTGTTCCTGAAGAATCACCTTGTATTAACTGTGCCCGTTGCATTGACAGCTGCCCTGCAGGATTAATGCCAAACATTCTTAATAAAGCTACTAAAAAGAAAGATTTTGATCGCCTCGATGACTATGCTGTAATGAACTGCTTTGAATGCGGTTGTTGTGCTTACGTTTGTCCGGCTAAAATCCAACTTGTTCAATCCATTCGATCTGGCAAGAGAATCTATCGCATGGAGCTCGATCGAATCAAAAAAGCAAAGGAGGCAGCCAACTAATGAATTTATCAGTATCAAGTTCACCGCATATTCGTGATTCAAGATCAACTCAAAACATCATGTTGGATGTGCTAATTGCACTGGTTCCAGCTCTCATTGCATCCGTCTTTATATTCGGCTACCGTTCGCTCATTATCACAGCGGTTACCGTCTCTGCTGCTTTAGTTTTTGAATTTATTTCAGCTAAAGTTCGCAAGACGCCACTTTACTTAAACAATTTATCTGCAGTCGTAACGGGAGTTCTCATCGCTTTTAATATGCCTGCGTCCATCCCATTGTGGATTCCTGTATTAGGTGCCCTGATTGCTATCATTGTAATCAAGGAAATGTTTGGTGGAATCGGCAATAACTTTGCCAACCCTGCCATCGCAGCACGGATTATCTTACTTCTGTCCTTTCCAGAGCAGATGAGTGAGTTTTCTGTGAAACCAGCTTTTGCAGCGATTGGGTCAAGTAGTTCTGGTGATCTCGTTTCTTCCGCTACACCCATGGCTTTAAATGCTGCTGGCAAATCAATTCCAAGCACCATGAAACTGTTTTTAGGACAGCACGCAGGTGTCATTGGTGAAGTTTGTGCAGCCGCTCTTTTATTAGGCTTTGTTTATTTATTAGTTCGCGGTGTCATTAAAGCTTGGATTCCAGTTACTTTTGTAGGTACTGTTGCCCTCATGGCACTGATTACCGGTAACGATCCCGTCGTTAGCATGCTAACGGGTGGATTAATGCTTGGAGCTATCTTCATGGCAACGGACTATGTAACCTCTCCGCAAACAACAACTGGGAAAATTATTTTTGGTGTAGGTTGTGGTTTGATCACCGGCTTAATTCGGTTTTACGGAGCACTTCCAGAAGGTGTCTCCTATGCCATTTTATTAATGAATCTATTTACACCGACAATCGATCGCTACACAATGACCAAGCCAGTGGGAGGTGTCAAACATGCTTAAAGAAAAAGAAGGATTATGGCCCGTACTGGTCTTAACTATTATTACCATTATTACCGCCTTACTTTTATCCCTAACCTACGGTGCCACAAAAGATAAAATCGCCGCCAATGATCTTGGTGATGCGGAAATCGTCATGAAAGAACTCATGCCTGAGGCAGATTCTTTCAAAAAAGCCGAAGATTCAGAAGTGGACGGTGTCACCGGCATTTATGAAGCACTTAATGGTTCTGAGCAGCTTGGCTATATCGTATTATCTGAAGCTTCTGGCTATGGTGGACCTGTTCCAATTATCACCGCTTTTTTACCGGACAAAACATTAGCCGGTATGAGCGTCTCCCAAAGTAATGGAGAAACCCCAGGGTTTGGTAAGAATGCAGAGGCTCCAGAATATCAAGCCCAGTTCAAAGGCCTACCCGCCGATCAGGAATTCACATTCTCAGGAGAAAGTGGCAAAACAAACTTTGATCAGGTTGCTGGCGCAACAGCTACTAGTATCGCAATCAAAGATGCACTAAACAGAGCCCTAATGGCACTTCAAGCCATCGGCTACTAAGGAGGATAAAATGGCTACGAAACAAAAAGGCCTCGGTGAAATTTTTAGCCGTGGTGTGTTAAAAGAAAACCCGGTTCTCATGCTACTCCTTGGTACCTGTCCTATTCTTGCTGTTTCTACAACTGCTATGAATGGAATAGGTATGGGAATTGCAACAACCCTTGTTTTAATCATGACCAACTTAATCATTTCAGTGATTCGTAATCTAGTTTCTGATAAAGTTCGAATCCCTGTTTATATCACCATCATCGCTGGTATGGTTACCATCATTCAACTATTGATTGCGGCTAACTTCCCAGACTTAAATAAATCGCTTGGAATCTTTATTCCTCTGATCACAGTAAACTGTATCATTCTTGGTCGTGCAGAAGCTTTCGCCAATAAAAACGGTCCCGTTCGCTCCGTTGTGGACGCATTAGGTATGGGATTAGGATTTACTTTGGCTATCGTCATTCTCTCCTCCATCCGTGAGATTTTCGGTAATGGAACTTGGTTTGATAAGCCGATTCCTGTTCTTAATGAATACCCACTGGGAATCATCAATATGCCTCCTGGCGGATTCTTTGTTTACGGTCTAATGATTGCTGGAACACTTGGTATTATTCGTTATATGGACGATGCCGCTAAGAGCAAGGCCAAAAAATTAACCACAAAAGGAGCCCTTCAAGCAGAAGCAGCACAATTCGATGAATCCGATTGTCCTGACAATGGTTGTGAAGGCTGTGGTTCAAAAGCAAGCTGCGGCATGGCTGAATTTAGAGCTCAAATGAGACCTAAGAAAATGATCGTGCCTGGCATGATTACAAAAGAAGGAGGCACCAAGTAATGACTGACTATTTACAGCTTTTGTTTAATACGATCTTTGTTAATAACGTGGTTTTGGCTCAGTTCCTTGCGATCTGCTCCTTTCTAGGAGTTTCCAGAAACGTGAAAACAGCAATGTCCATGTCTATGGCCGTTATTTTTGTTATGTTGGGAGCAACTGCCATTACCTGGCCAATCAACCACTATATTCTAGAAGCTTTTGATTTAGCTTACTTACAAACTTTGACCTTTATTCTGGTCATTGCTGCCTTGGTACAGGTTGTTGAAACTATTATGAAAAAATCCATGCCGCCACTGTATAATGCGCTTGGTATCTATCTTCCTTTGATCACCACAAACTGTGCAATTTTAGGTCTTGCATTGATTAATGTTGAGGCTCAACATGGATTTTCAATGTCCCTGACCAATGCATTTGGGACCGGACTTGGTTACGCTTTAGCCATGTTTATTTTCTCCAGCATTCGCACACGACTTGAAGATGCTGAAATCCCAGCTTCCTTAGCTGGACTACCTATTACTCTAATCGCCGCTTCCATCGTGTCAGTTTCCTTCTTTGGATTCAAAGGCATCGCTGAGAACCTGTTCTAATCGGAGGAGCATATGATATTAAGTTTAAGTTTATCCAATATTGGATTACCTGTACTGATCATGGGTGCCACCGCCTTGATCCTAGGTGCTCTAATCCTTGTAGTTAGTAAGTATTTTGCAGTACCAGTGGATACCAAGGTTGAAGACTTATTAGTCATTCTACCTGGTGCAAACTGCGGCGGTTGTGGTTATTCCGGTTGTGCTGGTTACGCTGAAGCCTTGGCTTCTGGGGAAGATACCAATCTAACCAAATGCATTCCTGGTGGAGCTGATACCGTTGATGAAATCGCTGCCTATCTTGGCGAAAGCGGTGGAGACTTTGTTCCTACCGTAGCTCAAGTTTACTGCCAAGGAACATCAGAGCATACAAAACCACGGTATGAATACAATGGGATTCAAACCTGTAAAGCAGCGAATTTGGTTCAAATGGGACCTGGTAGTTGCGTATATGGTTGCCTTGGATTTGGCGACTGTGAAGCCGTTTGTGAATATGATGCCATCGAAATTATTGATGGGGTTGCTCGGATCATTCCAGAAAATTGCGTATCCTGTGGTAAGTGTGTCTTAGAATGTCCTAAAAATATTATCCACACGATTCCAAAGGTGGAAAATGCTTACATCAACCGCTGTTCAAACCCTCTCTTGGGTCCAATAGTTAGAAAGACCTGTGACATCGGCTGCATTGGTTGTACTCTCTGTGTAAGAGCTTGTAAGTATGATGCCATTACCATGAAAGACTCCTTGGCCATCATTGACCAAGATAAATGTGTCCAATGTGGTGAATGCATTAAGGTTTGCCCACCCAAATCCATTACCATGGGTTTGATCATGTAATCCAATCTACTGAATAGTTGATTTTAAAAAGATCCGTGCAGCATCGCTTCACGGATCTTTTTTTATAAAATTCTAAAAAGTAATTTTTAAAAAATAGTTTAGGCTGCTTCAAGTTTTCTTAGTTACTTGGCTGGTAGCTATCATATCTATACCGATACCTAAAACGTTGGCCAATAAAACCGCTCCATCTTGAATCGGTGCTTCTAAATCAATCTCAGAAATGGCTTGAATCACATCAAATATTCGATCTTTAGGAATGGCTTCGCTGCTTTTTACTGAAACTAGTTTACGATTTCCATTGTTCACTCGCATGGTTGAGGTCACCCTACGCCTTGGATCCGTTACTTCTTGAATTGCATACCCTTGCCCACGGGGACAGCTATTTCCCTTAACCTGGTAGCCTGCCAGGGTCCCTGTTATTTCCAGCTGACAACCCATCGGGCAAAGGGTACAAACCATTTGTTTAACCATGATGGACCTCCACTTTAAAGACGATAACCTCCCTTGAATTCACTCTAGATAAGTCCATCTCTACTTGAATCATTTCTGACGGGTTCAACCTTTGATAACTGCGTTTAAAAAGCACCAAGTCGCCTTGGCTGGCTTGAAGGCTAACATTTTGGAAGCGTTCTGTTGAGCGCATGGAAAAAACGCAGGAAGCTTCTTTTTCATAGACTCCAAAGGGAATAATATAGCGAATGCCATAACCCGCCTGAATAGGGATGATCTTCCCTTTTGCCTTCTTTTTTTCTACAGTATTATTCTTAACAAACTCTGCAGCTCTTTGCCCTGCAATTCGAGCTTCTTTGCTTACAAAATCCACAATGTCATGAACATGAAGGACATTGCCACAGGCAAAGATTCCCTCTACGGGAGTCATCCTAGCAGAATCTACATAAGGGCCTCCCGTCACCGGGTTCAGGGGAATACCAGCTCCAATGGTGAGTTCATTTTC
>JAAZGI010000455.1 GCA_012511315.1 Clostridium sp. | reverse complement strand
TTATCGATGAGCAAGGTCACTGAATCGATGTGTTGACGCATGGTAACAGACATTAAAACTGCTGCCGGTTTATTTTCACGAATGGCCGCTAAAATATTATCCGCTGGGATATTATTGCCAAGAAAAATAACTTGATAGCCAATCATTTCTAGTTCATCACTAATCATGCGAATACCAATGGAATGAGTTTCTGCTCCAGGAACAATAGCTAATAAAGGTTGCACCGTTTCAATTTCCGTGATTTGCTGACTTTTAATTAAAGCCATATATTCTAAGGTTGTTTCAGAGATAAAATGCTCCTTCCAAATTGGCATCTCTCCTTTCTCCCATAGAGTCCCTGTTTCTTTTAAGGCTCTCACCAAATAGTTTTTATAGATTTCATGAAGCGATAGATTCGAATCGATTAGGTTTAAAACAATTTCCCTTATTTTCATTTTATCCACGTCAATAAGACTTTTCATATAATCTTGAAACTCATATAGGGGCTGATCCCTAGAATTTCTTTCTTCCATCTCTCCCTGTTGACGAAAAGTCAGCCGACCAAGTAATTCATCAACGGTCACTTTATAAAAATCAGCAACTTCACTTAGTTTCTCTAAGTCTGGAAAGCGACTACCATTTTCATAGTTAGCCACAGTTGTTTGCCCAATCCCTAAAGCGTTTGCTACCGCTTTTTGAGTGAGGCCTCGTTCTTTTCTGAGTTCTTTCATTTTTGCTGAGAATAAATTTTTCATAGTAGAACCGGAACCGAGTTCCGGGCTCAACTCCTCTCTTGATTCAATACTCCATTTAAGGGCTAGGTCCTTAGATTCAATCCAAAGCGCCAATCTTTTTAGAAGCCTAGCTCCCACTGACTTTAATTTTTGCTGGTTTATTTCTTCTCCATTAAACCACATTATGTGTTATAAGTCTTCTAAATGAATGTTGTCCCCATAAACATCTCATTATGTGTTAAAATTATAATATTATAAAATATGAGGTGTATCAATGACTACCTATTTAGCTGATTTTAAAAGCATATTAAAAACAGAAAACCGTTATGAAGCATTGCGTTTCATTCTTGATCTAATAACCGAAAAAAACTATTCTATTTTAGAAGTCCACCAGGAGCTATTAACTCCTGCCCTTAACTCTATGGTTCCAACTGGTAACGAGAATATCGATATTTGGAAAGAGCATGTACGTACATCCATCATTAAAACCATTATTGAAAATCTTTTCTCTTATGTGATTGCTGAACGGGACGCTATGAACACGCCAAAAGATAAAATTATAGCCATCCTATGTCCACCAGAAGAGTATCACGATGTGGGTGCGCGAATGGCAGCTGATATTCTAACAATCCATGGCTATGAAATAGTTTTTGTAGGCGGAAACACTCCTTTGCGAGTCTTTAAAGCTGGTCTAGCTAGCCAACCTATTGATTATGTTGCCATCAGTATTTCCAACCCTTACCATTTAATTTCTACACGAAAGATGATCGAAGGCATACGTTCTGTAAATAGTAGAGTGAAAATTGTGATTGGAGGAAATGCTATTCGTAAACTAGGTGAGCAGGCCAATAGTTTAAAAGCTGACTTTGTAGTCCATTCCCTTAATGATTTAGCAAATTTAGAAAGGGGTGACGACAATGAAACTAGCATTTAGTATTGCCCTACGTTTTTTAAGTTCAAATAAAGGCCAAACTCTGCTTATTGCCTTTGGAATCGCCATTGGTGTCTCTGTTCAAATCTTTATCGGCTCATTAATCCAGGGACTGCAAATTAGTTTAGTGGACACCACCATTGGTAATCAGCCCCAAATCACCATTGAAAGTTTAGCCGATGATAAACTAATACTTGATTATGAAACCATCTTAAAAGATATCTCTTCCAACTCTGAGGGTGTCAAATTTGTTTCTGCCTCAGCTGATGGACCTGCTTTAATGACTGTTAAAGAAGATACCTTCTCGATCTTAGTTCGCGGTTTATCTTACCAAGAGGCTGAAGGCATCTACAAAATAAAAAAACAGCTAGTCGACGGGAACTTACCAGAGAACAAAGATGAAACCATTATTGGTACCGATTTAGCTGAAGAAGCAAATCTTGCTATCGGCGATGAATTGGAAGTTCTTGCCGCATTCGGTGAGACCTATACGCTAAAAATTACTGGAATTTTTGATCTTCAGGTCGCAAGCTTAAATAGTAGTTGGGTTCTCACTTCGATTGAGACGGGTCAATCCATGTTTTCCTACGGCAATGCCATTACCGGCATCGAGATGCAGGTCGACGATGTTTTCGCAGCTGATACGATTGCCCAGGATATCCAATCCAAACTGCCTGCTAACTTGAACGTTAACAACTGGAAAGCTGAAAATGCCGCCCTCTTATCGGGCTTGAATGGTCAAAGTATTTCAAGCTATATGATCCAACTATTTGTCATGGTTTCTGTGCTCCTAGGAATCGCCAGCGTACTGGCCATTACTGTGGTTCAGAAATCTCGACAAATTGGAATCTTAAAGGCCATGGGTATTCAAGACCGAGCCGCCAGTCAAATCTTTCTACTACAAGGGTTCATGCTTGGAATCGCTGGTGCCATCCTAGGTGTTCTATTAGGTCTTGGTTTAGCCTTTGCCTTTACAAAGTTTGCGGTTAATCCTGATGGAAATCCCGTTGTGCCATTATTTATTGACCCAGCTTTTATTGCCTTTTCAGCCAGTTTTGCTATTGTAGTTTCCACCTTAGCGGCCCTAATTCCCGCCCGCCGCTCATCCAATTTAAGTCCAATCGAGGTAATTCGAAATGCGTAATGTCATCCAATTAAAAAAAGTTAATAAAATCTATGGCAGTGGTGAGTTTAAAACCCATGTCCTCCACGATATGAACCTTGAAATCCCTGAAGGATCATTCAACTCCATTATTGGTCAATCCGGAAGTGGAAAAAGCACTCTATTAAATATCGTTGGGACTTTAGATCAACCTACCAGTGGTGAGGTCTACATCAATGGAAAACGAACGGATCAAATGAATAAGAAGGAATTAGCCATTTTACGGAATCAAACCTTAGGATTTATTTTTCAGTTCCATTATCTGCTGCCTGAATTTACAGCACTGGAAAATGTCCTCATGCCCTATCGCATCCAACATGGCAAGGTGTCTAAAGATGATTTAAATAGAGCCCATGACATAATGGACTTAGTAGGTCTTGAAAACGTCATAAACAATAACGCAACCAAAATGTCTGGAGGCCAGCAGCAACGCACTGCCATAGCCCGCGCCCTAATGAATAACCCAAAGATAATTCTTGCCGATGAGCCTACTGGTAATCTCGACTCAGATACCACTGAAACCATCTATAATCTTCTTCGTAAAATCAACCAAGAATTAGGTACTACCTTTGTGGTCATTACCCATGATCGCCGAATTGCAGAAAAAGCTGATCGTATTATTGAAATCCAAGACGGAAGAATTCAATTAGACATCTAAATCAAAAACATCCCTATTTTTTCTAGAACCTGATTCGATTAAAGAAGACCCCTCCTAAAAGTAGGGGTCTTCTTTAAATTCCAAAATTTTGATCATCTAAAACTATAATCATTGGTGCTCATTTTTATAGTTTATATTCTATTTCTCAAACGATCTTCAAGGTCTCTTTTATAATTTCTTGTCTCCTTTGTCTAATCGCCAGCTTTAATCTCTAAGATTTTCGCACTTTTCCCCCTTCACCTTGTTTAACCTTCAACAATCCAAACGCCTCGATTACATAGTTTTTTCTTATTGAAGTATTTCATTTTTTGTGTTTTTTGTGACAAGGATTGTATTTTTGTGTTAGAATTATATCAATAATAACTATCGCTGATTATTATGATTTAATCGAGGTTTTTGTTTCATTGTTTTTATACTTATAAGGAGGAAATGCTATGAAAAAAACTATTTTATCAGTCTTTCTAACAGCTACTGTGCTGCTTGCAACGGGCTGTGCTGAAAGCGCCAAGAATTTTAAATCGGCTAAGGATTGGGAATCCGAACATCCAAATATCCT
>JAAZGI010000077.1 GCA_012511315.1 Clostridium sp. | reverse complement strand
TTTTAGACATAAAAGCAAGCACTTGTGATACTCACACTATACCACTTATTTAGTCTGAATTGAAATAAAAACTTGGAATTTCCATTAACAATAATCGCATCCGTAATTTAAACCCTTAAAACCCTTAAAACCCTTAAATAGTTAATCTTCATAGGGTTGGATTGTTAATTTAATAGTTGTAATCCTTACAATCATTTCAAAATAAGTGAATATCTGTTTTTTATTGATATATTCATATGGTATATTGATAATAAACAAAAACCCCTGTAAATGGCTTTATTACCGAGCCTCAATACTCACAGCACTTATTTCCCATCCCTAAAATATGAAGATACGAGGTTTCTAAATGAACATTAGCTTTAATCCTCAGGCGGGCGTCATCTATGATATGTTTCGCGCAATGTGGATCCTGAATAATATCGATGAAGAGCAAACTTATAAAGATCGACGCAATATTTCTCAACTAAACGAATTTGAATCTCTGGTCCATGAATTACCAGCAAAAAATAACGAGTTAAAAAAACTACTCCGGCCTTACACCCACGCAATTATGAAGCCGGAGTTTTTCTTGGATATGCCATCTTTGTGGGCCTCCACTGATGCTTCTGATTTTTTAGTTAAATACTCTAAAGCAGTCAGCGACAAACCAAATTTCTTTTTTTCTGCGTTGCACAGTATGCTGACCATTCCAATGTCCTCAATCAACGAATCAAAATACTTCAACTTTTCGCCTAAAGACATTATTCAAAGAAGTTTTGATTTGATTACAAATTCAGAACAAGGCAGAAAATTAAAGTCATATGTTAAATGGGATTTGTTTACAATGGTGTCTGAGCCCAGTAAATTTCTAAGTCAAATTATGAAATTATCTTATCAATTTATTCCGCAATATGAAGCACTTTTAACTCCTCGTATCCTGGCTACTCACCGTTTAAACACTCAACTAAAAGAGCTTCAAGAAAATAATGACTTAGCTAAAATTCTACCTGAAGTCAGCCAACAGATGGACTGGGATCAATGCAAAAATATCTCCATTACAACTTCTGCCACAGTTGGAGCTAGAGTTTTAATGCAAGATGACACTTTTTATGTCATTTTAGGGACTTATCAGAGCGAGATTAACTCTTCTAATTTTCATGAAATTCAATTGCAAAAAACTTTAGAAGTTATACACTCCATTAGTGATCCCAGCCGTTTTTCTATTATCTCCAGCATATTGAATGCTCCCGCTGATTCACAAGAACTGGTAGCGAGAACTGGCTTTACAAAGGCAAATTTGTTCTACCATATGAACTTTCTTCTGGATGCTGATTTAGTTCATGCGGATAAATCAAACCACACTAATAAATACGCGCTAAATTTCGATGAACTCTATTTCCATTTAAAAATGTTTAGTGAATATCTGAATTATCACTTAAATATAACTGAATAAACCAAAGCATAAAACTGAACCTACTAAAAAAATGCCTAAAAAAACAGCAACTGAAGATTCAATTGCTGTTTTTTTATTTTATTAGGCAGACTCCACTGAGTCAACTGGAGGCTTAACTTCCAATCTGGGTTTTAATTTAGCAAAGGCCACAAACATCAAAATCATTTGTATCATCAAAAACATAAAGTAGGGCATAAATACAAGGATTGCAACAGCATAAATAATTGCTGAAACAAGAGTAAATCCACGGTGTCTCATAAAGTAAGCCAGTAGATTAAAGATAAATCCAAATACCGTTAGCAAAAGATGCGGAAAAACAAGCATCATCGCTAACCCTGCCCCCACCTGTTCTGCAGATTCAGCTCCAGCAGATGAAGCCTTTCCCCAATAGACAATGCTGTAAATTAAGTAAGCTGCTGTTAAAACCATAGAAATTAGAACCATGTTCGAACGTTTCTTTTTCATTTCAATAATACTCCCCTTTTTTTTGTTGTTACAAGGAGTATATAATGTTGACTGGACATAAACGGACAAAAAATAAAAAAGATCACATCACTTGTGATCACTTCTATAACAAATAATTTTAAAATAAAATGGAGGCGCCAACCAGATTTGAACTGGTGCGTAGAAGTTTTGCAGACTTCTGCCTTACCGCTTGGCTATGGCGCCATTAAAGAATGGTGGCTCCACTCGGAATCGAACCAAGGACACGAGGATTTTCAATCCTCTGCTCTACCGACTGAGCTATGGAGCCATCTCCTGGTATTGCGGAAAGTCCCTACCTTCAAATGGAAAATAAGTTGTTCCCTCAAGACTGCATATATCTTCTAAAACGTAAAGTTCATCTTAAATTAACTTACTTAAGATCAAGCCCTCGATCGATTAGTATGAGTCAGCTGCATGTATTACTACACTTACACCTCTCAC
>JAAZGI010000454.1 GCA_012511315.1 Clostridium sp. | reverse complement strand
TCTCGATTTTCCTTGTACTTGGCTTGGTAGCCTGGAAAATCAATGGGATTTGAAAAACGAAAAGTCTTATTAATCACCTTGTATTTATCAAGCAAGTGATCCATTCGGTCTTTGGCCGATATATTAAAATGGTGGTCACAAAGTGGGCAGGTATAAGCCCTCTCCACCACCTTGCTTTTTGATACTAAATCGCCACAGCTAGTGCAGCGAGCAAACACCGTTTCCTTAGTATTTTCCGGTCCCCCTTTTTTTCGAAAGCCTCTCAGCTTTTTCATAAAGGATATAATCGAACCGTCTTTGTTATGATTCTGTTTCATAATGATCCTTCACTCCCAAATAGAACGCCTTAAATTCTCCATTTAATTTTTCTTCAATAAAGGAGGTGGTGTAATTGCCTCTCACAAAATCAAAATCATGTAAAATCCCATAGTGTAATTCAATGTTGGTTTTGATGCCTTCAATTTTTAACTCTGCCAAGGCATTGCGCATATTCTTGATAGCTTCCAATCGGGTCTCCCCTTTCACAATGAGCTTACCCTCCATGGAATCATAGTAGGGGCTAATATAAGCGCCAGTTTGTAGAAAGGAATCAAATCGGATATTAAAACCGCCAGGAATATGAACTTTCGAAACATGACCTGTTGAAGGCATAAAGTTATTAAAGATATCTTCGCCATTGATGCGGCACTCAATGGAATGACCGCGCAAGACCACATCTTCTTGGCTATAGCCAAGCTCCATGCCATTGGCAATTCGAATCTGTTCTTTTACTAAATCAATCCCTGTCACCATCTCAGTCACAGTATGTTCTACCTGTAATCGGGTGTTCATCTCTAGAAAATAAAAAGAACCCGCTTCATCCACAATAAACTCCACCGTTCCGGCATTAGTATATCCGGAAACCTTGGCAATTTTTTTGGCGATTCGCCCAAGCTCTTGCCTTAGGTGTTCATTTAATCGGGGTGATGGACTTTCTTCAATCATCTTTTGATTTTTCCGTTGGATGGAACAGTCACGTTCTCCTAAGTGGATAATATGACCAAAGTGATCCGCTAGAATTTGAATTTCAATGTGCCTTGGGTTGATAATATATTTTTCCACATAGACTTGATCATCGCCAAAGGAAGCTTTGGATTCTGATTTACAGTTCATGTATTCGCTTTTTAAATCTTCTTCTTTGTGGACAATCCGCATACCTCGGCCACCTCCACCAGAGGATGCCTTAATGATGACGGGAAAGCCAATGTCTCTACAAATCCGCTTTAGTTCATCCACGTCACAGACGTTAGTGGCAGAGCCTGGCACCACGGGAATATCATGGGCCATCATGAGTTCTCTAGCCTTAGATTTATTGCCTAATAAAGCCACTGCAGCGTCGCTGGGGCCAATAAACTTTAAACCCGATCGATTTACCAAATCAATAAATTCAGCGTTCTCTGATAAAAACCCATACCCTGGATGAATGGCCTCAGCCTCCGTTAATAAAGCGGCATTAATAATTGCCGCCATATTTAAATAACTTTCACTGGGTTTGCCTGGACCAATGCAGATGGATGTGGTTGCCAGCTGAACATGAAGAGCCTCTCGATCTTCTGTGGAATAAACGGCTACCGTT
>JAAZGI010000076.1 GCA_012511315.1 Clostridium sp. | reverse complement strand
TCCCCTGATATTGGGTTAATTCTTCTAAGTTTTTTCCCTGACCGGGGATAATATGTAAGGGTTCATTGCCTTCACACAGGGAAATGTCCAAAGCTGCTGCCGCTTGAATAAAACTTGGAATCCCCGAAATAATTTGTGTTTCATAACCTCTTTTTTTAACCGCTTGGTGCACATACATATAGGTTGAATACACGGTGGGATCGCCCAAAGTGATAAAACCAATTTGTTTATTTTCATCCAGCAGTTGGCAAATCATTTCCACTACTTTTTCTCGATGTCTGATCCGAACTTGTGGGTCTCTGTCCATTGAAAAGACACATTCCACTTTTGGTTTGTCTTGAACCAAATCTTTTACAATAGAAAACGCCGTCCTTTCGCCAGGAGAAGTGGCTGGCACTGCAATCACATCACATGACTTTAAGGTTCTAACCGCAGCTAGCGTTAAGAGCTCTGGATCTCCTGGCCCCGTTCCAATCCCATATAGTTTTCCCTTCATAGTTTCCTCCATTTTATAAGACCTCTTAAAGTCCCTTTTTCTTTTGTCAGTTTTTCATCTCTTCAATTTTCGCTAAATCTTGAATCAGTTGAATCATATCTTTTTGATCTTTGGGTGAATCCCCAGGAGCTAAAACACCTACCTGGCAAAGTGTGTCATAAACATCTAAAATAACTGGTTTTTTTACGCCAATTGTATTGATGACCTCTTGATTTAAAAATACCTCTTCAGGTAGACCATCACAAATTTTACTACCCTGATCAATGAAAATAACCCGATCCGCTAAACGATAGGAAAAATCTGTTTCATGGGTGGAAATTAGTAGCGTCATACCTTGTTTGGCTAAAGTCTTCAAAGTCACTACCAATTCCTCAGCTTGTTCTTGATCAAGTCCTGCCGTGGGCTCATCTAAAATCAAAATATCCGGTTTCATGGCTAAAATCGATGCAATGGTCACACGTTTTTTCTGGCCATAACTTAAAAAATGGGGGGGCCGAGTGCTTAATTCTTGAATATCCATCACTTTTAAGGCCCAGTCCACTCGTTGCTTTACCTCTTCGATGGGAAGACGAAGATTTAAAGGGCCAAAGGCTACTTCATCAGCCACACTGCCAGCGATGATTTGGTCATCGGCATTTTGAAACACAATGGCTATTTTTTTCAAGCGATCTTTCTCCCGTGGAAAGGGTTTGCCATGAAACCGAATGGTACCGTCTTTAACTTTTAAAAGGCCGGTTAGACATTGGAACAAGGTAGTTTTACCAGCCCCATTCTTGCCGTGAAAAAACACAATTTCTCCAGCTTGTACTTGAAAAGAAATATTATTGACCACGCGATTCCCATCTGGGAATGAGAAGCTCAAATTTTCCACCGATAATAAGGGGGCTTGTCCCTTTGTTTTAACCATAGAGTACCTCCTAAAAGGGAATTGCATGAATCGTCACGATACAAGCTATAAGAATGAAATATATGACTGCATCTTTTTTCTCCAGGTAAATGTCTCGTGGCAAAAATCGAAAACTACCATCGTAGCCTCGAACCAACATAGCCTGATACATCCATTCGGACTTTCGTAGACTCCCCACAAAAACCGACCCCCACAGCATCCCCGAGGACTTGAAAAATCTCTTGGAGCTCTGAAATCCTTGGCGACATTGCATGGACTTTAATTTAATAGTAGCCACCTCCATTAAAAGAAAGATGCTACGGTAAATTAATGTTGTAATTGAGATTAAGATCTTGGGACAGTGCAGGTCGTTTAATATTCCAATAACATCTCGAATCGGCGTGGTTAGAATAATAAAGTATAGGCAGGATACAGCCCCTAGAGCTTTTGCAACTAAGTAAATCGCTGTGGGTAGAGCATCTGCTGAAAAACCAATCTGGAAGTTAGGGTTGATTCTAACTTCCAGAACAATGCCTAATACACTAAAAAAAAGAAAAGTGAAAGGTAAGCTCATCAACTTTAAATAATACTTTCCTGGTATTTTAGCCTTACCCACTGTGAGGTATACCATAAAGAGAAAAATGGTTGCAAAGGCTAATAAACGACTTGAAAGAATGCAAAGAAATAATGAAAGGAGGCCTAAGATCAGCTTCCGCTCAGGCCTTACCTCGGATAAAGCTGAGATGTAAGCGTACTTATCAATGTAAATCATTGAGCGCTTTGAGCGAAGGGATCTGCATCAAGCTTGGTCTCTATGCCCTTTTTCCTACCTTTTAAATAGCCGATGCTATAGAAAATAATTCCTGCGCCTAGAGCGGCCTGAAGTGCAAAGAGTAAACTTTCCGTTTCGCCTCCAGGTGGTTCTAAAGCTGGTTCAAACCAAGGTTCATAATCTGCTTGGACTTCCACAATAACTTGTTCGGCCTGGCCATCGGCGCCTTCAAATTCGGAGTCCTTAATTAAGATTAGGGGGACAATCGCCAATATAATCACCAAACCTATTAAAATTAGATTTTCTTTTCTCATTCCTTTTTTATTCATAAGACAAAAGCTCCTTTCCAGTTTCTGTAAAATAATCTTTTCCATAAGCTGTAATTACATTAATTAAGACTACAGTTAAAATTCCCTCAATGATGGCTAAAGGTACTTGGGTCAAGGCAAAAACACCAGCAAACTTTCCAAAAGAAGCTAATATTCCTCCAGAAGCACTAGGGAAAGCAAGGGCCAGTTGGAAGGATGTGACGAGATAAGTGGCCAGATCACCTAAAGCAGCGGCTAAAAATATGGCCAGCTTGCGATTGCCTTTTTTCCCTTTTAATAGCGAATAAATACCAAAGGCAACCAATGGTCCCACGACCCCCATGGAAAAGGTATTGGCTCCTAAAG
This sequence comes from Clostridium sp., assembly GCA_012511315.1. GTDB lineage: Bacteria > Bacillota > Clostridia > Clostridiales > Clostridiaceae > JG1575. Next base: position 3,216 of record JAAZGI010000076.1, on the reverse strand, counting down.
TAGTCAATCCACCATGGGCCAGTAAAAGAGCTTGGAAAAATAGCACAATCAGTGCCAGTACCGAAGCAACCCAAGGTCCAAACAAAATGGCTGCAAAACCTAATCCTGTCATATGTGAGCTACTACCTGTCACCGATGGAATTTTTAAAGCCGACAGCATAAAAGTAAAGGCTCCTGCCATGGCCAAAAGCATAATGGTTTGTTGCTCCTGTCTAACGATTCGGCTCATCTTTTTAAACCCTAGATATAAAGCCGGCAGGCATAAAACGCCCCAAGCGACACACCATTGAACAGGTAAAAACCCTTCCATAATATGCATTCCGTAAGCTACTGGACTAAAAGAAAACCCCAACAGCAAGGTATAGGCTAATATCAGTTTCTTATTTGTTTGTTGTTTCATTTTCCACACTCCCTTTTATTTTTAAAAATATATTTTTTATAGATTCTAGTCAGTCCTGGCATTAATTGTTTTCATCCCCCTCCTACGTACTGCCCTCAATGACCACACCATAAGCTAATGTGTATACATAAAATTCCACAGTTACTTAATCACGGGTTCTTGTCTTTAAATAAAAAGCAATCCGCTCTGATATCCTAACCATCACTTCATCCAGCACTCCTTCTTCTTTTAGAATATCTAAGGCTGCATCCACCGTGATGCATTCCATAATCTTTTGGAGCTGTTCTTTTCTAACGCCCGATAAAGCAGCATGAACTGCTAAAATTTCCATTCGACCATCAGCCACCTTAGAGTAGGTATTCATAATTCCAGCAGCCAGTTTAACTAGCTTTCCAAGGTGCCCCACGAGAATCAGCTTTGGAACTTTAAGGTATCTTGCATAGTCCAACATTTCCCCAATATAGTTTGAACACTTAATCAGATGATCCGTTTTCATGTTTAACTGATTGGCTGCAAAATCCTCACCATAGTTGCCTGGACTAAACAGTAGCTGATCTACACCTTGGGCCATCACTATATCCATTTCTTTTTTTATCGTGTCGATGATTGCTCGTTCACTCATGGGTTCGACAATTCCCGTGGTTCCTAAAATTGAAATGCCACCAATAATTCCCAGCCTTGAGTTCATAGTCTCTTTGGCGACTCGCTCACCTTCAGGCACAGATATTTCTACTGCAAATCCTCCTTGATAATGATTGCTTGTCCCCACTTCAAGGAGCGCTTCTCGGATCATCATTAAAGGAACCTCATTAATGGCTGCTGCGCCGACAGGTAATTTGAGTCCTTTCTGAGTGACCCGACCAACTCCTGTACCTCCGTCGATTTCAACCCCATGGGGAATCTTCCAAACCTTGGCTCGAATCCTTAACCCATGGGTCACATCAGGATCATCGCCAGCATCCTTGATTACACTACAAGACACCCAGTTATCAGTCACTTCACATTCGTCAATTTCCAAGCGGATCACTTTGCCATTTCTAGCTTCAAAATCAACGGCCTCAACCTTGGTATGGGTTAGAAGCATGCTAGCGGCAGCCTTAGCTGCTCCAGTGGCACAAGCACCGGTTGTCACACCTTGACGCATTTTTTTATTTCCTTTTACCACATATTCGCGCATCCCAACCCTCTCTCTCAGTGGAGGCAAGCTACTCCTTGTTCCTGATTTATAGCTTGGCTACCAACGCAATTTATTAATTTGATTCATTAATTTGATTTATCAGCTTGATTTATCAGCTTGATTTAACAGTTTGCTTTTCTCATTTCGATTAAGCTTCAAACTGAAGATTAAACTTTGTCCTTCAACTAACCTCTTCAGCTACAATCTCTAAGAAATCTTTAGTCACTCTCAGTCAAGCTCTTGGTACAGTTCTCAGTAAAGTTCTTAATTAGTTTTTTGATTAAATCGGTTTAAACCAAAGTTAGGACTTTAAACCCATCTCTTTTCCTGGAAGCCCCATGATATCCAGAATCTTTGGAATATCTAGATGTTCTTCAAGTTGCCTAGCCAATGCATCGAACTCCCGCTCGGCTTCAGCTTCAGTTAAAGGTCCTTTTCTGCCGGTTCTAGGATCTACCAGACCATCTTCATCTTCTAATTTCAATTCTAGATAAGGCAACAGTCCAAGGACGGGCACGTCGATTAATTTTTCCAAACTCATGGCTACTTCACTATAACGACTCGCATCGCCGCGCATTCGGTTGATGATAATACCTTTCACCAACGCTCGTTCTTCTGGCTCAAGCAGCATCAAAGTGCCACAAACTGAGGCAAAAACTCCGCCACGATCAATATCTGCCACCAGAATAACTGGTGTCTTAACCCGTAGCGCCGTTGCAAAATTCGCCATATCGCCGGACTTTAAGTTCATCTCTACGGGACTTCCAGCACCCTCCAAAACCATTGCATCTTGATTTAAGCTAAGGCGCTCATAAGACTCTAGAATCTTTGGCCATAGATCTTTTTTAAGTTCACTGTATTCTTCTCTAGAGCATTCTCCTTGTGACTTTCCTTGAAGAAACACTTCCATCTTGCCCTTAGCTAGCTTCAATAATATGGGGTTCATGTCCACAGTAGGCTCAACCCCACAAGCTAAAGCAGCAATCACCTGACTTTTCGCAATTTCATCTCCACTGGGTAATTGAAATCCATTATTCGACATGTTCTGTGTCTTAAAAGGAATCACGCCATAGCCTCGTCTGGCTAGCACTCGACATAGTCCGATTGCCAAAGTAGACTTGCCTGCCCCTGAAGATGTCCCCATAATCATGATGGGCTGGGCTTTGTGTGTGGTTAAACCGGACTGCTTGGGTACTATGTTTTGATCTGACTTTGCTTGGTTTTGTCTATGAACCACTGCTTTTTCCTCCTTATCTAAATTTTCAGGTTTATATTTAAATTTTTCTTTTCGTTTTCTTTAAATGTTCTTTAGATTTCTTCAAAAAAAGACAATAAAAAACCGCCTTGGATTCTCTTTCGAGATCAAGACGGATTTGACCCAGCAAAATTAGCATACTACCCCCTGCTAACCTTGCAATTGCCCAAAGCCCCCATAACCTGTGAGAGAACGATGGCACCCATAAACGGCAGGTCTTCCGACTTAGAGATCACCGCTGATTTTCGCCTTCCCAGGAATTCTCCCAGTGGACTAAATGAAAACCAGCTCCCTCATTACGGCAGCAGGACTGTTCAGGATTCTCACCTGATTCCCTATTCACGAAACTTTCGTTTCGACCATTTACTTGTGCATATTAATTCC
>JAAZGI010000075.1 GCA_012511315.1 Clostridium sp. | reverse complement strand
CTTTCTTCAGCAATTCGGTTGGCTTCATCGAAATCAAAGATATCAACCAAGGTACCAGGCAGAAGCTCAGTGCCACCAGCATCGGAAATTTTAATCTTACGAGTCATCTGACGGATAACTACTTCCAAGTGCTTATCATTGATATCAACACCCTGGAGGCGGTAAACCTTCTGAACTTCAGCTAAGATGTAACGGCGTACACCGTCCACTCCCTTGATGCGCATAATGTCATGAGGATTGATGGATCCCTCGGTGAGTTCATCACCGGCGCCCACTACATCACCATCAACAACAGCAATCCGCGATCCAAATGGAATGTCATAGCTTTGTTCTGTTCCATCTTCTGAAACAACATGGATGATTCGTTTCTTCTTGGTTTCTTCCATTCTGACCTGTCCAGGGTTTTCAGCAACAATAGCCAATCCCTTCGGCTTACGAGCTTCGAAAAGCTCCTCAATACGAGGTAGACCCTGGGTAATGTCCGCTCCGGCGACTCCACCGGTATGGAAGGTTCTCATGGTCAACTGAGTACCTGGTTCCCCAATGGATTGAGCAGCAATAATTCCCACCGCTTCTCCAATGTTGATTTGCTGGGCCGTTGCCATGTTCATGCCGTAGCACTTAGCACAGACTCCAGTTCTAGTTTCACAGGTAAAGACCGAACGAATTTTAACTTCTGATACTCCGGTTTTAACGATGGCTTCAGCCATTTCTGGATCAATGTACTGATCTTTCTCGGCTAACACTTCGCCAGTTTTCGGATGTTTTATCTCCTCAGCAGTGAATCGACCGGTGAGACGTTCTTGTAGTCCCTCGATGACATCACTACCTTCTTTGATATCGTGAATGATGATCCCTTCGTTGGTACCACAGTCGTCATCGCGAACAATAACATCCTGAGATACGTCAACCAAACGGCGAGTTAGGTATCCTGAGTCGGCGGTTTTCAGAGCCGTATCAGCATTACCCTTTCGAGCTCCGTGAGTTGAGATAAAGAACTCTAACACGTTAAGTCCTTCACGGAAGGAAGCTTTGATTGGAATTTCAACGGTTTTACCAGATGGGTTACCCATCAGTCCGCGCATTCCAGCTAGCTGCTTGATCTGTGATTTACTACCACGAGCTCCAGAATCCGCCATCATAAAGATCGGGTTCACTGGATCAAGAGAATCCATCAGAGCATCCGCAACTTCATCCGTTGTTTTACCCCACTTTTCGATAACCGACTGGTAACGTTCCTCATCAGTAATCAGGCCACGGTTGTACATGGACTCAATCTTTTTAATGGTCTTATCCGCTTCTTCCAATAAGAGATGCTTTGCTTCCGGAACCACCATGTCTTCGATGGATACGGTAACGGCACCTTGGGTGGAGAAGTGGAAGCCCTTGCTCTTAATCTCATCGAGCACCTTAGAGGTTTCGATGGGACCGTGCTTCAAGTAGCACTTATCAATAACTGTTCCCAGGTTCTTTTTGTTAACAAGGAAGTCGACTTCCATGTTAAACATGGTTTCTGGATCTTCCCGGTCCACAAAACCTAAGTCCTGAGGAATGGATTCATTTAAAATGAGTTTCCCTACGGTGGTTTCAATCATACCGGACTTCATTTCTCCATCTACTTCTCGGGACATCCGAACTGTAATGGGTGCATGAAGATGAAGTTGATTGGTACCATAGGCCATCATTGCTTCTTCTGGGTCCTTAAAAATGCTGCCTTCTCCCTTGTTACCTTCCCGGACTAAAGTTAGCCAGTAGGCTCCTAGGATCATGTCCTGAGTCGGTACGGATACCGGCTTACCATCAGATGGTTTCAGGATGTTACCGGCCGCTAACATTAAGAAGCGGGCTTCTGCCTGAGCTTCCATGGTTAGAGGAACGTGAACCGCCATCTGGTCCCCGTCAAAGTCCGCATTGTAAGCGGTACATACTAGGGGATGGAGTTTTATCGCGCGACCATCCACTAAGACCGGCTGGAAAGCCTGAATTCCTAATCTATGAAGGGTCGGTGCACGGTTTAACAGCACAGGATGATCGGAGATCACTTCTTCCAAGATATCCCAAACTTCAGGTTGGACTCGATCCACCATCCGTTTAGCACTCTTGATGTTGTGGGATGTACCGTTTTCCACCAACTTTTTCATAACAAAGGGCTTAAATAGCTCCAATGCCATTTCCTTTGGTAGTCCACATTGATACATTTTCAGTTCCGGTCCAACTACGATAACGGAACGACCTGAATAGTCGACACGTTTTCCTAGTAAGTTCTGACGGAACCGTCCCTGTTTACCTTTCAGCATATCGGACAAGGATTTTAATGGGCGGTTACCCGGTCCTGTGACAGGACGTCCACGACGACCATTGTCAATGAGAGCATCCACTGATTCCTGAAGCATCCGTTTTTCATTTCGAATGATGATATCAGGTGCCCGTAGATCCATTAATTTCTTTAACCGATTGTTTCGGTTGATCACTCGACGATACAGGTCATTCAAATCCGATGTGGCAAAACGGCCACCATCGATCTGAACCATGGGTCGTATGTCCGGTGGTATTACCGGAATCACTGAGATGACCATCCATTCCGGACGGTTGCCGGATTTACGGAAGGACTCAATGACTTCCAAACGACGGATAATCCGAACCTTTTTCTGGCCTGTAGCTGTTTGCAAAGCTTTAGCCAATTCAACGGATTCCCCTTCAAGGTCAATGGCTTTTAGAAGTTTTAAAACAGCTTCCGCCCCCATTTGAGCTTCAAAGGTATTATATCCATACTTATCTTCTGCTTCCCTGAATTCCTTTTCGGATAGGAGCTGTTTTTTAGCCAGGCCTGTTTCTTTAGGGTCCAAAACCACATAGTTGGCAAAATATAGGATTTTCTCAAGAGAACGTGGGCTCATATCAAGGATTAAACCCATTCTGGATGGGATTCCTTTAAAGTACCAGATATGAGATACGGGTGCTGCCAATTCAATATGACCCATCCGCTCACGACGAACCTTGGATTTTGTAACTTCAACCCCACAGCGATCACAAACGATGCCCTTATAACGGACTCGTTTATATTTCCCACAGTGACATTCCCAGTCTTTCATGGGTCCAAAAATCCTCTCACAGAACAGACCATGCCGCTCTGGTTTCAAGGTTCTATAATTTATAGTTTCCGGTTTTTTTACCTCTCCACGAGACCAATCTCTGATCTGGACAGGAGAAGCTAAACCGATTTGTAACGCTTCAAAATTATTTAATTCTATCAATATGAGGACCTCCTGCTAATCCATATCTTTGTCGGTAGTCAGTTCAGCTCTCGTGCTTGCGGTACCGCCGATTAACCCTTCCGTTGCATTGGAAGATGCCGTCTCAGAAGCTGGACCATTGGCGATGAGTTCTGCACTTTCTACTTTCGCTTCCGGTGCGTATTCAAACATCGGTTCATCTTCTACGGATTCTCTCAATTCAATTTCTTCGTGGTCTGCATTAAGAACCTTAACGTCCAGACATAGAGCCTGGAGCTCTTTAATTAGAACTTTAAAGGATTCTGGAATACCTGGTTCAGGAATGTTCTCACCCTTAACAATGGATTCATAGGTCTTCACTCGACCCACCACATCATCGGATTTAACCGTTAGGATTTCCTGTAGTGTATGGGCTGATCCATAGGCTTCTAGGGCCCAAACTTCCATTTCTCCGAAACGCTGACCACCAAACTGGGCTTTACCACCCAAAGGCTGCTGCGTAACCAAGGAATAAGGTCCAGTACTTCTTGCGTGAATCTTGTCATCAACTAAGTGAGCAAGCTTAAGTATGTACATGTAACCAACGGTTACCTCATTATCAAAGGGCTCACCATTCCGTCCATCGTAAAGAACCATCTTACCCGAGCGGTTGTAGCCGCCTTCTTCAAGAAGGTCTGCAATGTTATCGTAGTTAGCGCCATCAAAGACTGGTGTGGCAACATGCCAACCGAGCTTTTTAGCAGCCAAGCCTAAGTGAACTTCAAGGACCTGCCCGATATTCATACGAGATGGAACACCAAGAGGGTTCAAGCAGATCTGAAGCGGACTTCCGTCTGCTAAGAACGGCATATCTTCCTGGGGAAGAATCCGTGAAATAACACCCTTGTTTCCGTGACGTCCAGCCATCTTATCTCCAACGGAAATCTTCCGTTTTTGTGCAATATAGCAGCGCACGAGCATGTTAACACCAGCTGGTAGTTCGGCTGCATTTTCACGAGTAAAGACTTTAATGTCCACAATGATGCCTGATTCTCCGTGAGGTACACGGAGGGAAGTATCCCGAACTTCTCTGGCTTTTTCACCAAAGATAGCGCGAAGGAGACGCTCTTCTGCCGTTAATTCCGTTTCACCCTTCGGTGTCACCTTACCAACCAAGATATCGCCGGTTCGAACTTCTGCACCGATGCGGATAATACCCCGCTCATCAATATCCTTTAAGGCATCTTCACCAACGTTTGGAATGTCACGGGTGATTTCTTCCGGTCCAAGCTTGGTATCCCGAGCCATGGCTTCATACTCTTCAATATGAATGGATGTGAAGGTATCGTCTCGGACGAGCTCTTCTGAAATCAGCATCGCATCCTCATAGTTATAACCTTCCCAAGTTAGGAAGCCCATGCGAATGTTTTTACCCAAGGCGATTTCGCCCAGGTCTGTCGATGCTCCATCTGCTAAGATGTCGCCTGCTTTCACCTTGTCACCCTTAGCAACTAAAGGTTTTTGGTTGATGCAGGTTCCTTGGTTGGAGCGTTTAAACTTTTGCAGGCGAACAATATCTTGTCCTCCATCAGTATCTCTTCTTAATTTAATTTCTGAAGCTGACACATACTCAACGGTAGAGTCATAAACTGCCTTAGGCAATACTCCCGAGTCATAGGCTGCACGATATTCAATGCCCGTTCCGACAATCGGAGCTTCCGTTCTTAACAGGGGAACAGCCTGACGTTGCATGTTAGCACCCATCAGAGCACGGGAAGCATCATCATTCTCAAGGAATGGAATCATCGCCGTGGCAACGGATACAAGCTGCTTTGCTGAAACGTCTACTAAGTCGACTTCATCCCGTGGAACTAAGATGACTTCATCCGTCCGACGAACGGTAACCCGCTCATCTAAGAAGCGATTTTCTTCATCCAGGGGTTCCGTTGCTGGAGCACACAGGTAAAGATCTTCTTCATCGGCTGTATAGTAACGAATTTCATCGGTAACAACTCCCGTTTCCTTATCAACGACTCGATAAGGCGTTTCAATAAAGCCATACTCATTAACCCGAGCATAGGTTGCTAAGGAAACAATCAAACCGATATTCGGACCTTCTGGTGTTTCGATGGGGCACATTCTTCCATAATGGGAATGATGTACGTCACGAACTTCCATTCCAGCACGATCTCTTGAAAGACCACCGGGTCCTAAAGCTGAAAGCCTTCTTTTATTGGTTAATTCCGACAGCGGGTTGGTCTGATCCATAAACTGTGACAGCTGGGATGATCCGAAGAACTCCTTAATTGCTGCAGCGACAGGTCGGATGTTGATTAAAGCTGACGGTGTAATGTTGTCTTGATCCTGAATCGTCATTCGTTCCCGAACAACTCGTTCCATTCTGGATAAACCAATCCGGAACTGATTCTGAAGCAATTCACCAACGGAACGAATTCTACGATGCCCCAAATGGTCGATGTCATCAATAACACCTACATTATAAGGAAGTCCTAGTTCGTAACTGATGGTGGCAAACATATCATCCCGAATAATGTGCTTGGGCGATAAGTCATGGATATTGGCTTTAATAAAGTTATGTAAGGCCTTGCCTTCCAACTCATTGGCTTCATCCAAAATCTTCATTAGTGTTGGATAGTGCACTGTTTCTTTATAATAGGAATCATCTTCCGCTAGGTCGACAAACTTATTCAAAGGAACAAAGTGGTTTCCAATCACTCGAACAATGCGGTCTTCCACCAAAATGTCAACGGAGTTAATTCCATCTTCCATGATGGCGTAAGCTATATCACGATTGATTTTTTGGCCTTTTTCAGCTAAAACTTCACCGGTGACAGGAGAAACAACATCTAGTGCAGACACATTATTAATAATGCGTCTAACAATGTTTAGTTTCTTATTAAACTTATAGCGACCTACCCGGGATAAGTCATAGCGCTTCTGGTCAAAGAATAATCCATTGAGCAGAGCTTCTGCTGAATCCACTGTAGGCGGTTCGCCGGGACGTAGACGTTTGTAAACTTCGATGAGACCTTCTTCCCGTGTTTTGGTGGGATCTTTCTCAACGGAAGCCCTTAGGCGTTCATCTTCACCAAAATAGTTGAAGATTTCCTGATCCGATCCAAGGCCCATGGCTCTTGCCATTACGGTAATGGGAAGTTTTCTTGTCTTGTCAATGCGAATATAGATAATGTCGTTGGAGTCCGTCTCGTACTCTAACCAGGCACCCCGGTTAGGAATAACAGTAGCAGAATAAAGACGTTTTCCAGATTTGTCGTAGCTTTGATTGTAGTAGACACCCGGTGAACGAACCAATTGAGAAACGATAACTCGTTCTGCTCCGTTGATAATAAAAGTTCCCTGATCAGTCATCAGTGGGAATTCACCCATATAAACTTCTTGCTCCTTGATTTCACCACTCTCGGTGTTTTCAAGTCGTACCACTACTTTAAGTGGAGCCGCATAAGTTGCGTCTCGTTCTTTGCATTCTTCAATAGAATACTTAATGTTTTCTCGGTCCAGATGGAACCCGATAAATCGTAAGATTAAATTACCACCATGATTTGTAATGGCAGAAATATCCTCGAACACCTCATCTAGGCCTTCCTTCAAAAACCAGTTGTAAGAATCAAGCTGAATCTCAATTAGATTCGGCATGTTGGCAACTTCTTTGATTCTTGCAAAACTCATTCTTGTTCTTTTCCCCGTTGGGTTAGGAACAGGATGTACCATAAATTCACCCCTTACTTTCGTGCTTGTAAATGACTCTAAAATGCATTACAATTAAATAAATAGAACGTTATACATTATTTCCGTACCTTATCGATTCGATACGGGTACAATTTAATATTGTACTATATCCCCACTGATACATCAAGTGATTAGGGGTCTTTTTTTGTCTCTTTTTTCATCCTCAACTTCTCCCCATTTTTCCAAAACCAATCATATAATCAAGCATGCCATCTAACTAATAAAACCCTCAATCAAGCCTACAAGCCAATTACAACATTTCTCAGTAGCTTATAAACACAAAATTCAAACTCTTTATCCTTGCCAAAAACATTCCTGTTTACAAAAAATTTACTGAAAACTTTATTTCTCATTCTACCTTTTCTCGTCAAAAGCATTCAAAATATACACGCATTCCTCTTTTAAGCACTCTATGAAATCAATTCATACTTTCTTATGTCACTTCAATAACCACCAAAAACTATTCAAGAAACCACCAAGGAAAACATAAAAAGAGAATTAAATGAAGCACCACTCTTTTTCGTGGATCATTTAGTTTTCATTCGATAGTTAATTTTTACGGCAAAGTATAAATGGATAGCTGCAGACTGGCTCCTTTGAAACTCAGCATATGTAGAGCGAGCATCCTAAGGTTTAAAAAATTATCGCTGGAAAAACCACTCACAGAGATAACAATAGATAAAACTTGTAAAAACAAAGCCAGATAGTTACCTTTAGTAATTGTTTATCATTCGTTCACTCTTTATTCTCACTCCTCTCACTAAAACATGGTATTATAGTTACTAAAGGTTACTCAATTAAAACCTAAACGAAATGAAAATAAAAACTAAAATTGATAATAAGGAGATTACATTATGAACAAGATTAAATTAGCAATTGTATACTACTCATCAACAGGAACAAATTACCAGATGGCAGAGTGGGCCAAGGCCGAAGCCGAAAAGAACGGTGCCGAAGTTCGGTTAGTTAAGGTACACGAATTAGTCCCAGAAGAAGGCTATGCATCGAACCCAGCCTGGAAGGCTAATGCAGATGCAACCAAGGATATTCCCGAAGCAACCAGTGAAGATTTAGTATGGGCAGACGCCATCCTATTCTCAGCACCTACCCGTTTCGGTACTCTACCAGCCCAGATGAAATATTTCATCGACGGTCAAGGTGGAATTTGGTCTCAAGGAAAATTAGTAAACAAAGTCGTTTCCGCTATGTCCTCTGCACAGAACGTACACGGTGGACAGGAAGCAACCATCCTATCCCTATACACCAATATGTTCCACTGGGGAGCCATTATTGTAGCGCCAGGTTACTCTGATCCAGTCCTCTACTCAACAGGCGGAAACCCTTACGGAGCATCCACCCAGGTTGACGGAGAAGGTAATATGGTAGATGACATCAAGCCTGCAGTTGAAGTTCAAGTTAGAAGATTGCTTGATATTGCTGCTAAATTAAAATAATATATTCAATCGTTATGAAGCATCAGTGACTATTTTTAAATTATCACTGATGCTTTT
>JAAZGI010000453.1 GCA_012511315.1 Clostridium sp. | reverse complement strand
CTGTAATGTCTTTCTTTTTAAGTTCCTTCTTCTCTTTTGAGCTAGCTGTCTCAGCCCATTCTTTAGCTTGTGAGATAGCGATGGGAATTGCATCACTTTCTTTATATCCTTCTTTGACCATTGCATTGCCAATATCAATGGCTTTTCTTTTCACAAGGGAATCCAAATTTTTCATCGAATCTGGATAATCTTTTTCACTCCAAGGCATAATACTCCTCCTTCTATTTTTTAGCCCAGCATTTACAATCCAGTTTTCAAATTTCGTTTACAATGAAATAGATTTTCTTGCTGTATCTTAGCTCAAAACAACTTATTTAAACTACAAGTTAATTGGTTGCCCACCTGTTACCCCATATATTTGCCCCGTTACGTAACTGCTGTCTTCAGAGGCCAACAACACATATATAGGGGCTAATTCTACCGGTTGACCGGCACGGCCAAGTGCTGAGCCTTGTCCAAATTCAGGAATTTTTCCATCCAATTGACCATTGTCTAATTGGATGGGTGTCCAAATAGGTCCTGGTGCAACACCGTTGACTCGAATCCCCTTGCCTGCAAAGTAGCTTGACAAAGTCACCGTAAAGTTACTGATTGCGCCTTTAGTGGAAGCATAATCAATTAGTGGTGCACTGGGATCAAAGGATTGCACTGAAGTCGTAGTAATAATAGTACTACCAGGTTTTAAGTGTTTCTCAGCAGCTTTTACCGATTCAAACATGCTGATAATATTAATTTTAAAAGTATCCTCAACCTGCTTCATCGACAGGTCACTAAGTGAAGGTTGGGCAATTTGCTGAGCAGCGTTTAACACCAGTGTGTCCAATGCTCCGAAGGCTTCAACTGTTTTCTCCACAATCTCTGTGGCCGCATGATCATCTCGTAAATCATAGGGAAGCAACAAAGCTTGTCCGCCTGCTTCTTCAATAAACTCTTTCACCTGATTTGCATCTTTTTCTTCCCCTGGGAGAAATTGGATTGCAACGTTTGCGCCTTCTCTGGCAAAAGCGATTGCCACTGCACGCCCAATGCCCGAATCACCTCCAGTGATTAAAGCATTTCTTCCTTTAAGACGATGATAGCCTTTATAACTTTCCTCTCCACAGTCAGGCTGTGGTTTCATCTTCTCTTGCAAAGCTGGTGTTTCTTGCTCTTGCTCAGGGAACTTATCAGTATAATATTTTTCTCTTGGGTTTGTCAGTTCGTTATGATTCATAATTTTTTATCTCCTTATCAATTTAAATATATACAAGCTTATTAAGTACTTCACCAATGATAGACCCCTTATATCTGCAGAATACCACATTATTAAATAGAGAACTGGGTCGAAACAAAGCTAAGGCAACAATACCTTGAATAATCCACTTTTATGTATTTTCTGTAAACTAGTTAACCTTTTTTGAAAAGTGTTTTTATTGTCTTTATCGGTCTCGAAGCCTTTTTATTCAACCAACTATTTTATTTTAAATATATTTTAAACAAGAGAAATCTAACCGTTTTTTCCAAATGTTATCTTATTTTAAAAGTTTTTAATATTCTTTAACCCAACCCTTTTTCACTGATTCCCTAAAAAATCGAACTATAAAAATTCAATGGATATTTTCTTGAGAATGTATCAAGCTGGAATTATTTCTTGCTTAGATTAAAAATCGGAATTTCAAAAATCCAACTTTAAATTTAGTGTCTTCACAAACCCATTGATACTTCTTAAATTTATGATCTACTTAATAAAATTTGTCTTCTTAAAATGAAAACCAGACCTTAGGACGTTTGATCCTAAGGTCTGGTTTTCACTTTCGAAAAAATCTAGCCTTTGATCCCTGTCATAGATCCTTTAAATGCTTAAAAATTCTCCCTGTCATTAAATAGCATCAATGAATTACAAGGTGTCCTCCCAAAAATCCGCAAACTTTTCTCTTAAAAATGAATTTTTTAAAAGTGGAAATAAAATAACTACGGGTAATTATATTAATCTTCAAAAAATGACAAGCACTTTATATTATCTTTATTAAAGAAAACCTTTTCATTCTTAATTTTTATTTCAATAACTATGCTGAAATTATATTATTACCTATTATTAAAGTTTTAAACACATTTGGACCTGGTTTCTGAACTTTTTTCTTTTTTTCTTTTTTGCATGAAGGAGGCTGTTTTCATGGATAACCACCGAATTAGTCGAAACATACTCGCATTATTTATCGCTACCTTGTTCCTATTTGGCTGTAGTGTGCCCTCTGCCAACATGGCTCATGATTCCTCAATACCCAATGCCGAAACAATAACTAGATCTCAGCCAAT
>JAAZGI010000452.1 GCA_012511315.1 Clostridium sp. | reverse complement strand
CATTGACCCTTAGCATTCCATCTTCAATTACATCCCCTACTACAGGGTATATTTTCGCGCCTTTAAAAACTAGCATGACACAACCTCCCTTTGGTGAATTACTTGCCCATCAATCATGGTCACATCGACAAAGCTGGTATGCTCTAGTGGATGATCCGACCAAATAACTAAATCTGCATCTTTTCCGACTTCTAGGGATCCCACCCGATCATCAATCCCAATGTGCTGGGCTGAAGATAAAGTGATGGACCGAAGAGCACTTTCATCGGACATTCCCCACTGGGTAGCTATGCTGGCAGTTAAGATTAAATTTCTGCCATCAATCACCGGATGGTCTGTTATTAAGCAAAAAGGGATCGCTGCTCGATCAAATAACACCGCTGTTTTAAAGTCACGATCTTTATTTTCCACTTTGGATTGGTAGTTTAAAGATGGCCCAACGGCACAATGAATGTTTTCTTTTTTAATCAAATCCTGTATAAAATGACCATCGGTAACGTGTTCTAGGACGTATTTTACATTGAATTCTTTGCAAATTCGGATTGCAGTCACAATATCATCATGGCGATGACAATGGACAACCAAAGGAATCTCTCCTCTCATCACTGGCAATAGCTGGATGCTTTGCTGATCTTTTTCGATGCTAGCTGGATCATCCGCTTGTTCCAGTGTTTCCAAATATTCTTTAGCTTTTAAAAGAGCTCCTCTTAAAATAGCAGCACTTCCCATCCTAGTGGCTGGTGACTTGCCCTTATGGCCATAAAACATCTTAGGGTTTTCATCCAAGGCTACCTTCATGCCAATGGGATCCTTGATTATCGATTCATCGACTATATTGCCCTTACACTTTAATGCTAAACCAGTCCCACCAATGATGTTGCCACTGCCTGGCAGTATCCCCACTGATGTAATTCCTGCTTTTCTGAAACTAGCAAAGGCTTGATCTTCCATATTGATGGCATCCCTTACACTACAAAATGGCGTGAGTGGATTTGTTCCCTCATTGGTATCATTGCCTTCTTTTCCTATACCACTTTCTGATAAGCCTAGATGGGTATGAGCATCAATTAAACCTGGTGTTACGATTCGTCCCTGACCATCAATCACTTCTTGGCAGCTGGATAAATCTAAATCTTTCCCAATTGCTTTTATCTTTCCAGCATCAATTAATATCATTCCGTTTTCAATGGTGCCATTTGACACGGTCTCGATTTTTGAATTCTTTATTCCAATCACGTCTTTACCTCTCCTATAATCTGTCATTTCATTATTAAACTTGAAACTCTATGTTCTCCATAAAAAGTATAACATCACTTCCCCTTTTTTTCTTCGTGATTAATCTTCTATAAACAAGCACTTTATCATTGGTTTAAGTAAGAGGAGGCAAAGGTATGAAAATGACCCTGAAAACAGGTCTTTTTACATCCTGCCTCTAGGGTCCATTTCTCGCTTAACATTGTCTTTCAAATCTTTAAATAGGGTCTTTTAATTTAAATTTGTTTATAAAACCCTTCTGAGTCCAATGAGTCTTTGTCTTTTTTTAACTCTCTCCTTGTTGAGTCTTTAACTTTGTAAAAGCCTTAGATTCTTCTAACTTTCTTAGTTGCGAAATTTCAAGTCTTTTTTAGTTGTTCCTAGATTCTAAGATTCTTTTATCATCTTATTTGCTTTCATACACTTCTTTTGCGTAGACTGTTTTTTCTTCTTTGATAATAAAACCGTCAAAAATCCAAATGACAGCAGGTAATATAACAAAGGTACTCACTAGGGCTAAAGACACATTAATAACCGTCATCAAACCAAAGTCTTTTAAAATCACAAAGTTTGACAGCATTAGCACACTAAATCCACCGATGGTGGTTAATCCTGATGCTAGGGTGGCTTTTCCAATTCGTTTTACAGTGATTGCCATCGCTTCCGCTTTGCTTTTATTGTTGTTTCGCTCTTCCATATATCGTTCTAGGAGCATGATGGTCATTTCGGTTCCCATTCCTAGAATCAAGGCACCCAAGGTCGCTGTGATTGGAGTATATTTTAAGCCTAGCAGATACATGATGCCACCAGACATTCCCACAATTAAAATAATTGGTAGGACTGGGATTAAAGCCTTGACCGCATTTCGATAAACCAGAAGCAAGGCAAGAAACACCAAGCCAATTCCTAAAATTGTCATCTTGACTCTCCCGTCGGTTAACCCCTTCACCATTTCTACATCCAATACACTCTTCCCTGTAACTGAGACTTCCATGGGCGCATCTTTTAAGGATTGGTTCATATCCTCCACAAACATTTTAAGTTCTTCCGTCGCCATATGCTTAATGTTAATGATAACGGCTCCTTTGGTCCCCTCTTCATTCACAAACATACTTCGTTGGTTTAAAGGAATTTCCTGAACCACATCCATGTATTCAGCAT
>JAAZGI010000451.1 GCA_012511315.1 Clostridium sp. | reverse complement strand
GTTACTTTATCAGTGGAAGGTGAAAAAATAATTTCGATAAAAGCAGAGGGTGAAAAAGAAACAAAAGAAATCGGTGGAAAAGCACTTGAAGAATTGCCGAAGAAAATCTTAGAAGCAAACTCTCTTGATGTAGACACAATATCTGGCGCTACAACTACAAGTAACGCAATCTTGACAGCGGCTAAAGCAGCATATGCTGAGGCTACTGGGAAAGAAGCAAAAGAAGGCTTTTAACCTGGTACTTACGAAGGCGAAGCCTATGGTCATGCATCTACTATCAAAGTTAGTGTCAAAGTTGATGAAGATAAAATTGAATCAATTGATGTTTTAAGTCAAAATGAAACTCCGATTTTATATGATGCAGCTGAATCAAAGGTTGTCTCAGCAATTTTGGAAAACCAGTCCTTAGAAGTTGATGGAGTTACAGGAGTAACTGTTAGTTCTAAAGCTATTGTGAGCGCAGTTGCTAATGCTCTTACAAACGCTGTAGAGGATCCTATGACTCTCTATAAAAAAGTTGAAACAGCTGCTTATGAAAAACAAGAAATTAAGAAAGAAGCAGATGTTGTAGTTGTAGGTGGCGGTGGCGCTGGGTTAGTTGCGGCAATATCCGCAGCTGAAGAGGGAGCATCTGTAATTATCGTTGAAAAGGCTGAGTTCCTAGGAGGAAATCTATCGGTTTTCGGAGGGATTTATAATTCCCCAGATGCCGAAAAGCAAGATTCTTTGGACATGTCCGAAGGTGAAATCAGTATGATTGAAGAGGCGATTAGTGCTACACCAGAAAATGACGATCATGCACAGGCAATGGCTGCTGTAAAAGCAGACTATGAAGAATGGAAAGCCAATGGATAAAAAGGATTGTTTGATTCTGAAAGTTGGTTTGCCCTACAAACTTGGAATTCAGGCGACAAAGTTGCAAATAAATCCTTGGTCGACACGATGGCTACTTTAGCTGATGATGGATTCAATTGGCTCAAAGAAATTGGAGTAGAGTTTACTGATTCCATTACACAAGGAGCCGGGTCTTTATACCGCCGGACCCATGGTGCGGTTAAACCCAATGGATCAGGATTCATCGACGCTTATGTAGAAAAGCTCGAATCTTTCGGTGATCAAGTAGAAATTATGATGTTAACCGAGGCTGAAGAATTTATTATGGATGGATACAGTATTGTTGGAGTCAAAGCCATTGATGAAAACGGAAATACAATTATATTATCAGCCAATAATGGAGTTGTTCTTTCTACTGGAGGGTTTGCTGGGAATGTTGAGCTTCGTCAAAAATTTGCAGAAGGTGAGAAATGGGAAAACCTTGGAGAAAATGTCCTAACTACGAATCTTAATGCTGTCACAGGTGATGGGATCGTGATGAGTGAAAAAATTGGCGCTTAGTTTGTAGATATGGAACACATCCAACTGCTTCACTTGGGAAATCCTTTTACCGGCTCAACAACAGGAGTTATTCCCTATAAAGGAAGAAGTGCAGAAGAAGTTATCTTTGTCAATGCAGAAGGAAATCGGTTTATCGCAGAAGATGAGCGACGCGATGTTATCTGTAATGCAATCCTAAAACAGGAAGGTGCATTCTACTGGATGATTCATGATTCAAAGAACATTGAACCAAATGGTGATCTTGCTGAAAACTATATAAAAGGTGGATACCTTTATAGAGCTGATACCTTAGATGAATTAGCAGAACTCATTGAAATCCCAGCCGAAAACCTAAAGAAGTCGGTTGAAATTTATAATGAGGCCGTTATTTCTGGTGTAGATGAGCAGATGGGCAG
>JAAZGI010000074.1 GCA_012511315.1 Clostridium sp. | reverse complement strand
GCCATACAAGGTTGTCCATTTTATTGCCAAATCTTATTGTCTACTCTTAACTGTCTGCTCTCGCTTCCTGCTGTGTCTGCTCTGTACTTGCTCCCTGCTTTTTAAGGTGTGAATCAATCATCTAAAACTCCTATGGTTCAGGATGGCTCGTTTTAAACAACTTTGATTGACATAAAACTTATCCAAGACGTGATTTTCTTTTAACCTGATATAACTCGGTTTGTGAGGCTACCAATATCCTCAACTTTTAACTCCACCAAATCACCGGCTTGAAGAAACCGTTTGGGTATAAATCCAGCACCAACTCCAGCTGGAGTTCCGGTAAAGATGATATCTCCTGGCACCAAGGTAATACCTTGAGATATTTCATGGATTATATCTGATACCGACTTAATCATCATCTTTGTATTGGAACTTTGGCGAAGTTCTCCATTTACATAGCCCCTTAAGTCAAAGTCTTGTGCCCCATTCTTCTCGTTCAACAAAATACATGGTCCCATGGCTGTATATCCATCCAATCCTTTCCCTAATAACCATTGCTTGTGATTTCGCTGCAATGTTCTGGACGAAAAATCATTCCCAATGCTGTAGCCAAAAACATAGTCATAGGCATCATTGCGGCTAATTCCCCGACCACCCCTGCCAATAATCACCACCAGCTCGGTCTCGTAGTCCATTTCTGAATCCAATGCAGCATGAATAGTAACTTCTTCCCCATCTCCGCGAATATAATCACAGCGTTTTCCAAAATAAGTGGTGTGAATTTGTGATTTATCTTCATTAGGGGCCATGGACTGGGATTCATTCACGTGATCCTGATAATTTAGACCAACACAAATAACATCTTTTACTGGATCAACAATAGGTGCAGCCGGGCGAATTAAGGCTACATCCACAGCTTCTTTTTTTAAAGTCTTCATAAAAGCCTTGCGCTCACTCGGCTGGATCTCTTGCATGCTGACGATTAAATCCGTCATCACATCAAAATCTTTTAATTCAAAAAGTCCACTGTCCTCTTCAATACCAATTCTCAACATTCCCTCTCGATAATAGCTCCTCAGCTTCATATTTCCCCCTAACTTTTTCAATTTAACCTGTTTTTTTTTAAATAAGACCAATTCCTGTATTTTTCGCCATCAGCTTGTTCTTATCATACAACAGCAGGCCTAACACTCTGTAGCTCTTTTACCCTACAGAGACTTCCTACCCTACAGATACTTTCTACCTTACAGAACCTTTCTACCTTACAGAAACTTTCTACCTTACAGAAACTTTCTACCTTACAGAAACTTTCTACCTTACAGAAACTTTTTACCTTACAAAGTTTTTTAGAATCAAAAGGATGGAAATGGCTCTATGCCTATTTCCATCCTTTTTTCTGTTAAACTCTTAAAGTTTATTTAGCTTTTTCAACAGCTAAGTTAATCATTTCACCATTGATATTTACCTCAGCGGTCTCCCCTTCAACTGGAAGATAGTTTATCTTGTCAGCCAGGGTTTCTCGAGCGATGATTTCTTCATATTTTTTGAAGACATCTGCTATGAGCTCACCGGAATTTAAGGTGATTTCAATACGATCAGAAACTTCAAGGCCAGAATCTTTTCTCAAATTCTGGATTTTTGAAATAACTTCTCTTAAGTAGCCTTCTTCTTTAAGCTCAGGTGTAATGGTGGTATCAAGGACAACGCCTCGCTCCCCTTCACCAGCAAAGGCAAAGCCTTCAAGTCCCTGCATGGTAACTAGGAGGTTGTCTTGGTTTAGGGAAATTTCTTCCTGACCAATTGTTAATAGCACATCTTTTCCCGCTAACACATTTTGAGCCAATTCCATCTGGTTCTGCTCAGCAATGGCTTTACGGATGGCAGGGATCAACTTACCATAAGTCTTACCCAATACTGGAAGGTTTGGCTTGATTTCAAAAATAACGTATTGAGACAAGTCGGCACCCAATTTCACTTCCTTGATGTTTAATTCATCTTTAATAATTTCTCCGTAGTACTCTGGCAACTCTCGTTCTGAGATTAAAATAGACTGTAGTGGTTGACGGTTCTTGATCACTGCTTGGTTACGGGCATAGCGACCTAATTTAACAAGGCTATAGGCCGTTTCCATTTTTTGTTCAAGCTCAGCATCCACCTGTTCTTCATGGTATTCTGGCCAGTAGGTTAAGTGGAT
>JAAZGI010000450.1 GCA_012511315.1 Clostridium sp. | reverse complement strand
TTGAGCAGCTTCTGCTTCACTTAGTCCATCGATATTCGAATTTAAATCTTTAAAAATGACTTCTTTTGAGTCCGTACTTTTCTTATGTAAGATTTCTTTCAGTTTCTGTTCTTGATTAATAGAAACCAGTTTTTTGTCACTCATAATACACCTCCTGTTTAATATCTCAAATTATTTGAACTGTTCTTTCCATTGTATCGTAAAACTAATAGTTAATGAACGCACCAACCTTAGCTGAATGTTTTAAATATGTAAAATAAACAGGGGGTTTAACCATTTATTGAACAAATCCGTCTTCTTTTTATTGCAAATCTATTATTAAAGAGGTTCATTGACTAAACAAAGAAACTCAAGCTACAGGATGGATTTCCATCCTGTAGCTTGAGTTTCTAAGAAGTCTATTCCTAGTCAATGAATAAATTATTAATTAAATTTTAACTTTAGGGTGCTTCGGTTTTTTCGGCAAGAAGCTCTCGGATTTTGGTTTCGTCATTAAGACCCGTTAAGACAACCAATAGATCTGAAGCTTGAACAATGGTTGACCCAGAGGGTGTAATATCTTGGCCATGTCGGCGCAGGGCAATGGCTAAGCTTCCATTGGGAAGATTTAACTCTTGGAAGGTCCGTCCTTCAATCCAGGAGCCGTGATGAATTACTTTTTCAATGGTTACTTTTCGACTACTATCTACCTCTTCATCTATACCTTGATTCTTGAGTTGATTTTTAAGCAAGGATTCATAAATTGGAGTACTCTTTAAAAGATCCGCTGTAATAAAAGCTACAATGGAGACTGCAGTCAGGGGCAGTAAATGGGTAAATGAACCGGTCATTTCCGTTAATAGGACAATTCCGGTAATCGGTGCTCGAACGATCGCCGTAAAGAATCCAGCCATGGCCAAAACCGTAAAATTTCCCAACAGTAGAGGATCAACGCCAAGCTTTAGGATCACCGTTTGGCCAAAAATTCCACCTACCAGACCACCCAGGACTAAAAGGGGAAAAAAGATTCCACCTGGTACACCGGAGCCAAAACTTACCATGGAGAACAAGAACTTAACCACTAAGATTAATAGGAGGAATTTTATGGTTTGTCCGGTTCCGAATAGCTCAACAATATGGTCACCTCCACCTAAAACAATGGGAAAGGTTAACCCTAAGATTCCTGCTACCATAAACGGAATCAGGATTTTTAAGTGTTGATTAAACTCCCCAATTTTTCGATACACCGCTAAGGTTTTAACTAAAAAGAAATTATAAAAGGCTCCAGCTAAGCCCACAAAAATACCCAAAACGATAATAAGCCAATACTGGCTATGGGGAATTGCATGTTCCAAATTGAAGCTAAAAATAGGTTCTAAACCAAACACGATTTCTGAAACGAAGTTACCTGCCACAGCAGCTGTAATGGTAGCTAACAGGATGGCACTAGAAAAATATTTAAAAATTTCTTCCAAAGCAAAAATTACTCCAGCTAAAGGAGCATGGAAAGCTGCTGCCAATCCTGCACTAGCCCCACTAGCGATTAAAATCTTTTGTTCTGTTCTAGTTTTAGCCGTCCGGTTACTAATTCCTTCTGCAACACTGGCACCTAATTGAATGGAAGGACCTTCTCGCCCCACCGACAAGCCGGCAAAAACTGCCAGGGTACCACCTATAAACTTTAAAATCAGCGTCGATAACCAATTGTTCTTTAAATACCCCATGATTTGACCTTCTACCTGAGGAATCCCACTCCCACTAATCATTGGGTTTTTTCGAACCATTCGTCCGACGAGCCAACTTAAAAATGCTAGCCCTATAAACAAAGGCAGGATATAGCCTCTGTTTAAATTAACAAAGTCGTAGATTTTAAGGGTTATTTTTCCTGCATAAGAGAGAGCTAACCGATAGGCGATGACTACTACTGCAACACAAATTCCAATTAAAAGACTTTTTAAAATAATCGGTACTCTACCACCATCAACGGATATTTTCCGTTGGTAATTGTTCAGTAAATACATTTTGTTTCCCTCTGTCCTTCCTTGATCCGTCTTATATTAATAAGTATTGTTAAGTCCTTATTAAAGCCTAGTTATAAAACTTAAGCCCTCTATAGGTTAAGTTATCTAAGCTTTTTTACTTTATTCAGCGCTGAGGTTTCATTATATTTATCGCTTAAAATAGCAATTCTTTCCCTTTTCGAATACCCCAACATTTTTCAAGCTTATTTTACTGGTTCACCGAACTAATTCAAACCTAAAGTTTCACTTCTGGCTGCTCACAATTTAAAAGGTAAATCTCACACTTCCCACCTAAGTAATGCTGAATTAATTCGGCTAACATCTCCAAGGCTCCTTTTAAGTCCCCTATTCGTTCTACTTGCATGGATTCCATCACAAGAAAAGCATTGGTTGTACTTTCTCTCAGCATTGTTCTTTGTCCATCACGCCAGTTAAGACATCTGCAAACAGCCCCTGCATCATCTTTATAAATCATCTCTCCTGGCAAAGCATCATCTTGATTTTGATCACCGATGGGCAGGAAGGGCTCACCGCCCTTGGCCAAAGTTAACTTGAGATTTCCCTCAAAAAAGTCCATATCCTGGCCACCGCAAGGCAAACCATAGGTTAGAGATACGGTGTTATAAAGATCCACCAAGGGATTAATAGAAGGAATGGATTCCTTTTTATAAACCCTCCGCATTAAAGCTTCAATCGATGACTTTGCGCTTTTTTTCTTTTTAAATTTTCGAAAAGCTTGGCGCCAAATTTGAATGATTGAATTTTCGCTGAACACATCCTCAGTTAGATAACCAATAGCACCTTGTTCCGCTTTTTTTAAACCAACTTTTATTTCTTCTTCAAATTGAAGATTACTCTCTTTTGTATTGTCAATATCATGGGCAAGAATGACACCAATTTGAGCATGGGGGAAGCTCTTCCAAAAATCTTTTGTAATGATAAATCTACTCATTTCCAATCCTTTTCACAATATCTTTATGTTTAGTAACAGTTTATACTTTCAGTTAATCACATCTATTATAAACTACATTGAAAAACTATTCATATTAAAAGACTCTTTGGTCTATCACCCCAATATAAACCACCCTTAAATCAAAATATATTGTTTCCGCTTTAATTTTCCACCTATTTTTACTAAAGGAATACGCCTTAAGAATTTTATCATAAAACCAGCTTGAAAATCTATCCAACACCAAAATAATTTTACACAATCGTTTCTTGCGCAATCCTTTAGTCTACTGCTTTTGTTGATGTTCACTTTTCCTCATAAAACTTTCTGTTTTTTTACCTATACCTTAGGTTTACCCTCCTCTTCGATTTTAGTAACTTGTTAAATACGCCTTGTTCATTTTCTTTACTGATTTTGTTGCCTCTTGTTAGCCCTGTTTTCATTACCAATAAATAACAAAAAGCCAAATTATAAACTCCGTCTGCAGCAGACTGTTTTGATTTGGCTTTTACGTATTAGATTTTTAAAATTACCTTCATATTCTTTTTGTTTTTAAAATGAACTTACATACTCTTTTACTCTTTTACTCTTTTACTCTTTTACTTTTTTTTGCTCTTTTAAACAGTTTCTTTATATTCCTGATCCGAAGGAAACCTTGATACTTAAGGGTAGGCTTTAAACTATGGTTTACCTTAGCTTTTAAGAAAATCAGGTCATCTTACGCCTTGAAGTGTTCAGGCGTTTTAGGTTGAGTCTTTATTTTCTCCGTTTTTTCCGATGCCTTGATTTC
>JAAZGI010000449.1 GCA_012511315.1 Clostridium sp. | reverse complement strand
ATCCTTATAGTGCTTGGCAACGAGGAACCAATGAAAACAGTAACGGTTTACTACGTGAGTTCTTCCCGAAAAAGACCGATCTGGCAAAGATCACAGAAGACGAACTCGTTGATGCTTTGCTTAAAATCAATGGAAGGCCAAGAAAGTGTCTTGACTGGAAAACACCTTTAGAGGTTTTTCAACACGAAGTGTTGCACTTAATTTGACAAACCATCGAATTCAATACTTAAATGGCGAATAAATTTAAATAAGATAATTTAAAGGAGATGATTATGCAGCATCGAGGTGAAGTGCTCTTTGATCGCAATGAAATTCAAGCGATGGTAAAGAAGCTGGGGGCAGTTTTAACTGAAGAGTATAGAGATAAAAATTTAATGGTAATCAGTCTATTAAAAGGGGCCTTTGTTTTTACAGCAGATTTAATTCGTGAAATCAAACTTCCTCTAGTGGTGGAGTTTATGATTACCTCCAGCTATGTCGATAAAAGTACGAAATCTACAGGTTTTGTAAATATTCTGCAGGATGTCAACCGAGATATTACCTCCTTTGATATTTTAATTGTCGACGATATTATCGATTCAGGCTATACAATGAAACATGTATATGATGTTTTATCTAGTCGTGGGCCCAGAAGTATAAAAACCTGTACTCTTTTGGATAAGCCTATTCGGCGACAAACTCCCTTTGAATGCGACTATATTGGCACCAGTGTGGATGATCATTTTATCGTTGGCTATGGTCTGAATCTTGGGGATTATTATCGCAATGAAGATCATATTTTTATTTACAAGGAATAAAAAAAGCAGGTTTAGCCTGCTTTAATTTTTTCTAAGACGGATAAAATCGCCCGAAGAAGGGGTTGTTGAGGATCCTTTGTGGATATCCATAGATGGATACCACTATCTAAACTCAAATCCCGGCGATAACGTCTTAAAACAAGATCCTTTTCTAAATCAAATGTTCCAAGATCCTTTTGACTGTAAACCGAAGCTACCACTCTTAATTGAGTAAGCAATTCTTCGGTGTTAAAGGGTCTAGCCATGGTGATATTGAAAAAGTAATTGTGCAAGGGGCTGGCGTTGTATTCTTTATGGGTCACTGTAATTCGAAGGCTATCATTATCGAGAATTTTTGACATTTCATTTATACTATTGATTTCTGAGGTATCGTAATCATTTTGCAAAAAAAAGTCTTTATTGGGCTCTTTATCCTGAGATATGATACTGACCCTTTTGATATGGAACCGACGGTCAAGGCTGTGGATTACCGGCACAAAGAGGGCTGTATCAAAGCTGGGTAAGCTGACTAAATTATGTTTTAATACAAGCTCATCATTTACTGGGGGTAAAATCAGAGGAATTGTGGGGTCACTTATAAATGCTCCCGTGGTATCGATGATTTTTAAATCAAGAAGCTCTGTTGCTAGGATTGCTTCTTGGTAGTCTTCTTGAGGAAAAAAAATCACTACTTCGGGGGCATCAAATTTCAAGTTATCCCCCTTAATAGGT
>JAAZGI010000448.1 GCA_012511315.1 Clostridium sp. | reverse complement strand
TTTAAGAATAGCTCCATTTTCTTCTCTCCCTCTACCACACGATAGTCCAAGGTTTGAGTCGTTACATTAAACGTTCCGTATGGCGTATGGTAGAGACACTGACGAGGTTCTTTTGGACAAAATTCCAGCCTGGAAACATAATCTCCCTCTCGTCGAATAATGACATCTTCTTCCGATAAGATAATGGTCGTTTCCGTATCGTCCATCCCCGTCAATTCACTTTCCTTGTAGGAGATCATCACTTTATTTCCTTTGCGTTCCATGGTGCCCAAACTTGTTAACTCTAAGAATTCTTTTTCACCTGGCATCAGGGTTTTAATTTGAATTACTGCTTTTTCCATGAGATCACCTCCTGTATACCCTTATTATACAACACCCTTGCCACAAAATATGCAAAAGATCCATTCCTACTTCCAGTCAATTAAAAACTGATGCTATAATCATAGACGTGGAGGGATGTATTATGAAAGCTCTTTTACTTTCCGTTTCAGTTGGTCAAGGCCATAATGTAGCGGCACAAGCCATTTCAGATTATATCATAAGTCAGGATTCAACATCCGAAGTTCGCATTGTCGATACTTTAAAATATATTAGCCCAGTTTTAGACAAAGTCTTGATTGGGTCTTACTTGAGTGCTTTGCAAGTTTATCCTAAAGCATTTACCTATCTTTATTCCGTTTTTAACAAGAAAGATGACAGTGTGCTCTCCCTTGTTGAAAAACTAGAAGAAGCCATTTCTTGGCGAATTCTTCCTTTGATCCGAGAAATGATGCCAGAGGTTATTATTTCCACTCACCCCTTTACGACTCAGATGCTCAGCGTCTTAAGAGAAGACAATAAGCTTAATATACCGACTCTAGCCATTATCACCGATTATGGTAGTCACGCCCTTTGGGTCCACCCAGGCATTGACTATTATGTGGTGGCTCATGAATCCGTAGTCCCAGAAGTAGTCGAGCGTGGTCGCTCAGAGGACACCGTGCTCCCTTTAGGCATTCCTGTTCGAGAAAGTTTCAAGCAATCTTTTTCCCGTCACGACACCTTAAAAAAAATTGGACTTGACCATGAGTTTTTAACCGTCACCCTAATGGGTGGTTCCTTGGCACTGGGTAATATGAAAACCATATTAAAACAACTAGATTCGATCCAAAGACCCTTCAACATAGTAGTAGTCGCCGGCCATAATGAAAAGGTCTATGACGAAGCCTTAGAAATCGCCCTTCGTTCTGACAAAAGCATCGCAGTCCTTAAATATTGCGACTTTATGGGTGCCCTTCTGCAAGCAACGGACTTATTAGTGACAAAGCCTGGTGGCCTAACCGTTACAGAAGCTTTGATAACGGGAACTCCCTTAGCAATTTTCAAAGCCATTGGCGGTCAAGAAGAGCAGAATCGTCAATTCCTTTTAAAACATAATCTAGCCATCGCCATCGATAATGGGGAGAATCCTGCTGAAAAAATAGAATCTTTACTCTTCCACGAAAACCAATTAGAAGCCATGCGTCAACGGGCAGCCCTTGCCGCGAAACCTAATTCCAGCCAAGAAATCTATCATTTGCTCGGTCAATTGATAGCCCAAAGCAGTACCAATCAAGAAATAGCCTTTGTTCCTGAACTAGAAGAAGACGGTTTTACAGACAAAGTGAAAGACATTGTTGAAGAGCTGAAGGAAAAATTAGAAAGCAACCGAGCTGCCGCCTCTTTTATGTCAATTATTCGAAATCGAAGTCACGGCACCTATTTAGAACTCACAGATGAAGAACTTAAAAAACTAGAGGACCTCTCCCGTGAAGGTTCCCCTCAAAAAACAAGAAATGAAAAAGAATAGGATATAAGAATTAAGCTTGATCTAGCCTCTCCTATCACACTAAAAGTCTTAGGCTGGTTTGACCAAACGGTATTTTATTATCCACAGCTTTTCTATCATAGTCAATAATCTTCACACAAACACTAGGAGCTTTCAATATGAGCGATTACATGGTCAACAAAATTAAATATCTGTTAATTGGTGTCATGCCCATATTTTTCTACTTTGTCTTATCCTTGGTTTGGCTGATTCCTTTTATCTTTGGATCTAATACCTTGATCACGACTGTCAAAATAGTGATTGCAGTCCTTTTTCTAGCCATGTGGGGCGTCACCGCTTACAAGTTAGAAGAGCAAGAGACTTTAAAGCCTATAGATTATGGCTTGACTCATCTATTGGGTCTGGGCTTAATTATTGGAGGCTTAGTCATCCCGTCTAATTCTATAAGTGAAATATATTATGTCTCTTTAAGCAGCGCTTTATCCCGCCAAACAGAACCAGTTAGCATGACCTTTTCTTTAATTCTTATGCTAGTTGTTTTTGTCCTCAGCTCAAAAGCTGCAAAACGAAAAAAAAGACCCTTTACCATTAACAGATAACTCCATATCGACTACAACTTTTGTTGGATCACTGCCCTATCCACCACAACTTTTTTCCCTATAAATCTACTTCACCAAAACAATCCTATCGCAAACAATCCTAGTCCTAAACAAACCTGATTCAACAAAAACTTGGTTTAAAATAATCTTAGTCCAAAATGTTCTTTGTCAGAATCACTCTCTGACAAACACTATGAGAAACACTATTACAAACATTCTACCAAGCACCCTGATCTGATCTTGGACATTCTCATAGCCGGATTTTTAATCAAAGGGAAAAATAGTGGTCTCTACCATCAGACGAAAGTCCGATGGTAGAGACCACTTTATTATTATTGTTTTCTATTGTTTTCCATTGTTTT
>JAAZGI010000073.1 GCA_012511315.1 Clostridium sp. | reverse complement strand
TGTTATAGAGCGGATTCTAATTGAAAACAAATAAATTATCCGGCAAAACTAATTGAATAACTAGACTAAAATTGGCATTCCTGATGAGGGCTGCCAATTTTTATTGGTTCACTTTCACACACTTCAATTATGAAGCTGAAACAAATAAACCCTTTGTTGTGCAGGCGGAGGAGAATGAAGCCTTAACTTCAAGAAAACAAACCTGAAATAAATCATTTTTGCCGTCAGTCAAACTCTAACTTTCACAGGAGATATCCATGAGGGACAGAAATAGTTCAACACCTATAAGTTGGACCTGTAAGTAAGACATTCTTTTAAGAGACATGCAAGTTTGAAATGAGAATATGATTCAAGGTACTATTGATGCAGTGGATATTTCTTGATAACTGTAAGAATGCGAGAAAAACCGAAGCATATATCATAAATCAATTATAAGAAGAAATAGAGGCAGAACAAAGGAGAATAAAGGAATTTTTAGTCCTTTGTACCGCCTCATCAGCGCATCTAATAATAAGCCCTTAAGTGCTTAATCATACCGTGGGCTAAGGTAGTGGGTTTGATATGATAACATACAGTGAGCGGATAATTGTTAGATAAGTCGAGCTAAAATCATAGTCTGAGACTATTTTCGGAGTGAATAAGCTGACAAGTTTAAAAGTAGTTTTACACTTAAGAGGGCAAAATCAAAGATGTTTAAAAGATTATATAGAAAGTTATGAAGAAAAATCACAAGCAGGATGGTGCCAAAAAAGTTGAGCAAGAAAAAATCTGAAGATTGTATGAGGAGACTTTAAAGTGAAGTTATCAAAAGAAAAGAAGATAGGTATGGTTTTTATTGTAATTTCCATCATTCTAGCAGTACTGGGGTATATAATGCTGCCAGAAACCGTAGTGGTTCAAATTGGTCTCGATGGCAAGGCGGGAAATACATTGCCCAAACTTGCAGCGATTTTGTTACCCCTTGGTGTTACTTTAATTTCTACAGGACTTTATATGTTTAGTGAAACTTCCAATCGAACCAAAAATTTAGTTTTCGCAGGAATTGGAGTTCTCATGGCGGTGTTTGGAATTATTGTTAATTAAGGAATAGAGAAAGGTAAACCCCTTATGTTTAAAGATTATTTTATCTTAAACATAGGGGGTTTATACAAATATAAGTGAGGGCAGTATATTTGTTTTTCCAACTAGACTAGATTTCTTTAAAAGATATTTGTTTAAGAGATAAATACAACATTAAGTTTAAGATGATGGTTACACTTGCTAACAGCCCAGCAACATATGCTAGGGTGTTGGTAATATCCATGAGAGCAGCCCAGTCTTGGATCTCTACTAAATGTGCAAGATAGAAGTATTGAAGAGCTAAAGATAGGGAGCAAGAGCCGAAACTAAGGATGCTATACATTCCAAAGCTAGAAAGATTTTGTTTTTTTGCACGCAGCCGCTGAAGTATAGGGATAAACCAAGCGATTAGTCCAAGAATTAAACTTGTGATATTAAGTAAAAACATTTAAAACTCCTATTAAAAGTTATTTGACTTCTAAGAAAAAAATAAAAACAGCATGACTTGTTAGGTACTCTTTTTTAACTCAGCTCTAATTTGACGATATTTAATAATCGGTCCATCACCGGGGATAAGTTTCTCATGGGATAAGAGGCTGGACGCTTTAGGTTTTTGAGTAATCACAACTCGTTTGTCTTGACGTTCAATCCTCCGATTAGCAAATTTCCCCAAGTAAGCTATAACCATGTTAACGGGTTTAATGGGAGTTGGTTTGGTATAGAAGCGTAGAAAAAGAATGGTATTCTCATCATCTACTGGAGCAAAATAGATGAAAATTTTTACTTTTTCGGAAATATGATTCAGCCAAATATTTGGAAAGGAAAAGCTTATATAGGTAGCTTTAATAATCGATTCTTTTGGGCTTTTAGGCCCTTGGCCTCTGTCGACTTCGTTATTAGCACTTGTGGTCAGAATACCATTCTGCCAAAGGACCTTCGGGCCATGAACAAGGGTTTTATTGCCCCGACCGATGGTATTGTAATGAACAAAGGGCAGGTGGACCACATCAAGCTGGTTTTCGATGCAACGAGAATAATGAGCATTCCAATGATCTTCAATCTCGCTATAGGAATAGCTGTCATCAATTTCTTGGCTAAAAAAGGGCAATTGGCTTGTAATTTTATCCTCTTCGCCATACCAAAGATAGATGATGCCATGATCTTCTTGAACTGGATAATGCTTTACATTGTAGCGAATGGTAGATCTTCAGTAGAAGCTCTACCATTCGCTGGGATTAACTTACAATGCCCCTTAGAATCAAATCTTAGGCCGTGAAAAGGACACTGCACACAATCATCCTTTATCTTACCAAGACTCAAGGCAGCCCCACGATGGCTACACTGATCAACTACACAACCTAATTTGCCAGAGCTTGTTCGAAACAGAGCTAGTTCCAGTTTTAAGCGTTTGACGGCCAAAATTTGCCCGGTCTTTACCTGATTGGATGGGAGAATGGCATACCATTGATTTTTAATCATAAAATAAACTCCTTTGTAAAGAATAAGCTGTTAGGTTAAGTAAGGAAGGCTAAAATCTAAGCAATCAATAAGCAGACAGTAAGGCGAATGAAGTAATCGGATTAAATACTAAACGAAGTTGACTAATCAATCAGATGTTAGAGAATCCTTGAGTGCTCGGTGTTTTCGATAAAGACAAATAGTTTTAAAGTTTTTGAAGCAACTCAGTAAACACTCACAAAAAATTCGCGGAAGTGTCTTCAAGAGCTATTAGTTTTTGGTTCAATAGTACTCTTAGTGTAAGCGGATAAGATTAGACAATCAAGAGAATATTAATAGCTGACTATTTATATTAAATGGTGGAAGCAAAAGATAAAACAACTAGGATTGGTATATTGCTTTGGGAACGAGATTACGTTCTACTAAAAGAATCCATGGATTTGTTATAATTAGGATTGAACGTGTCTCAAGGAGTGATTAGGTTGGGTATAATTATTGCAATTAGCAGTGTGTTTTTTATCATCAGTGCCATATTTTTTTCCAGTCGTGGTGCGTTTTTAGTGAGTGGGTATAATATGATGACTGAAAAAGAAAAAGAACAGTACAATGAAAAAAAACTGTTACGCTCCATGGGGGTGTTTACTTTCTCACTAGGGATTCTTATTTTACTAGCTGGCTACTTGACGATGAATCAAGGCAAAGCAAAAGAGGTGGGAATTGCTTTACCTTTTTATATTGTTCTAATGACAGTCATTGAAATTTGGTATATGAATACTAGGTGTAAACCGAAGAACAAGGATTAAAAAAGACCAATGGATTAGAAAGATAGCTGAAAAAAAGTTTTTCTTGATTTTCTATTCTTAAGAAAAGAAAAATGTGATTATAATAATAAAAATGAGAACCCAAGCAATTGAGTTCTCATTTTTGTATTTGTTGATGCAATTTTCTGAAAGTGCATCACTAGTATTTGAATGGTTTGGATGATTAAACATAAAGGGATACACCCAATAAGGTAACTACCTTATTTGTATTCCTCATCTAAATCGATCTTCTCAAGTCTGCGTTTTAATGTGATATTTCGGTTAAAGTTATATTTAACATAACTCTTTTTAAGCTCTTTACCCATGGAGAGCATAATCATTAGAAGGATAATCGCGAAGGGAAGTCCAAGGATTACCACAGCAGACTGAATAGTAAGAAGGGCTTCCTCGCCACCAATTAATAGGACGGCAATGGCAATTGTTCCTTCCATAAGAGCCCAAAAGACTCTTTGGATTTTGGGAGGTGTTTCTAAACCACCACTAGTTAAACTACTGACTACCAATGAACCAGAGTCACTACTTGTGATAAAGAAAATAGTGATTGCTATAACGGTGACAATTGATAAACCAATCTGCAAGAAACCAGAGTCGGTTAGATAATTAAACATTTCAAACATGGAGGTGGCCACATTGGTGTCAATGGCTTTTTGAATCACACCACCAAATTTCTCGTTAACGAAGACACCAGAGGCTCCGAGGATTGTCATTGCAAAGGTAATGGCTAAGGTAGGAACCACGAGGATTCCGAAAGCCACTTGGCGAATGGTTCTTCCTCTAGAAATACGTGCAATAAAGGTTCCAACAAATGGTGCCCAAGAAATCCACCATGCCCAATAGAAAATTGTCCAAGATCCTTGCCATGCAACATCATCGGGTTTAATAGCTGTAAACAGTCCAATGTTTAAAAAGTCTCTTAAATAAACTCCCAAACTGGATAAATAGGTTGATAGCACATAAACCGTAGGGCCGATTAGGGTGATAGCTAATAGCAATAAAGCACTCACTACAATGTTGGCCTCACTTAACCATTTAATGCCCCTAGAGACCCCACTTACAACGGAAAGGGTGGCTATAAAAGTGATGACCACAATCAAGAGCAACTGTACCATTGAGCTATTGGGAACACCGAATACGTAGCTGAGGCCTGCATTTATTTGACTAGCACCAAGTCCCAGAGAAGTGGCAAGTCCAAATAAGACCGAAAGGGTGGCAACGGTATCGATAATATCGCCCCAAATGCCGTAAATTTTTTCTTTAAGTAGGGGATAGAATAGACTTCGTATGGCAAAGGGTAAGCCCTTGTTGTATGAAAAATAGGCTAGACCAATGGCTAACAATCCATAAATCGCCCAAGCATGGGCACCCCAGTTAAGAAACATTACTTTAAAGTTATCAAAGTTTGAAGGGCTATCGAGGGCTGTCGGTATGCTGAGATGATAAATGGGTTCTGCTACACCATAGAAGAAAATTCCGATCCCAATACCGGCACTAAACATCATGGAATACCAGGCTGTATCACTAAAGCTAGGCTTTGCTGTATACCCCCCTAGGCGTATTTTCCCGTATTTTGAGAAGCCTAAAAAGACTAGATACATTAATGCTCCATTAATGGTCACTACATAAAGCCAGTTAAAGTGCTGATTAATGAAGGTGTTAATGCCTCCAAAAAAAGCAGCTGATGCTTGAGGTTGTGAAATAGTATAAATAATAAATCCAAGCACTAAGATGGCAGTGACAACGGATACGAAAATATTCATGTCTAAGCCGAACTTAGTAAAGTTCCTCGCTTGTAGTTTTTCACGTTGTAATTTCTGGTTTTTGTCTGTACTCATGTGTCCTCCTTAATTTTTAGTTATATCAATTAAAACATGACCGGTACAAGTTTAGCACATTTACTTTTTTAGAATCAACTTACAATCCTTGTCTAAAAAAGCTGAAATCATGATCAATTAAACTAAAATAATGTTGTTTGAAACGGGCGGTAATGGGCGATATGAAAATGGGCAGTGGCATTAAGTAAAGATGGCGGATGAAGAGAACGGCAAGAAGTAAAAGTGGATTAGCCAGTGTAAAAGTTCAATCGGAAGGAGTTCCTAAATGTAAATAAATCGCCTTAGAATTCGATTTATTCAACATTATAAACCCGTGTATTAGATTCAATAAAACCTAGCATCTCAAAACAAATGTTTAGAGTCCCTATTCAGAGGAGGCGACTAAAAGGATGGAATGTAAGAGTTCATTTCCTTTTTTTGGAAACAATTACGGAGAATTGATTTTAGAAGAAGGAAAACTAGAAGGTATTCTTAATTATCCTCTCATTTAGCTAGTAAAACGGCGAAAAACATTGGCAAACATATCACGATTTTGCTACAATTTAAACAAAAACAATCTTAGTTTATGTAGTCTATCCCTTGGAAAAGCTGTAAATGCTTAGTCTCTAATCTTTATTTTAGTTTAAAGACACTATTATTTGTACCATAAATCACTAGATACATCAAACAAATGCTTAGATATTAACGCAAATATAAAAAACAAGGAGATGCAATTATGGGGAAAATGAAGGGAAAAGTAGTAATTATTACAGGTGGAGGCAAAGGAATTGGGTTTGGGATTACCACAGCCTATGCGAAAGAAGGAGCTAATCTTGTAATTACTGGGAGAACTGAATCAACTTTGTTAAAAGCAAAAGAAAAATTGGAGAAAGAACACAGTGTACGAGTGCTGGCCATTCCTGCTGACGGTGGTAAAGAGGATGAAGTTCAAAAGGTAATTGATCTAACCAAGGAAGAATTTGGCCGAATCGATGTGATTATTAATAACGCGCAAGCTTCAAAATCAGGAGTTATGTTAGAAGACCACACAATGGAAGATTTTGATTTAGCAATCTATTCTGGACTCTACAGTACTTTTAATTTTATGCGTTTAGCCTTTCCTCATTTAAAAGAAAGTAAAGGTTCAGTGATAAACTTTGCATCTGGAGCAGGGATTTCAGGGAAGCCAGGACAATCCTCCTATGCAGCTGCCAAAGAAGGAATTAGAGGGTTTTCAAGAGTTGCTGCTACAGAATGGGGAGAGCATGGCATTAACGTTAATGTAATCTGTCCATTAGCCATGACTGAAAGTTTAGCAAAGTGGAAAGAAGAATATCCAGATCTCTATGAAAGAACCATCCAGTCAATTCCGATGGGACGATTTGCTGATGCTGAAAAAGATATCGGTAGACTGTGCATCTTCTTAACATCCGAGGATGGTAAATATATTACCGGTGAAACTATTACAGTTCAAGGCGGAAGTGGTCTGCGACCATAATTCTAATGAATAGAGAAAAACCTAATATAACTCTTTAATTTGCATTTTTAATAGGGAAAAAAGAAGGCAGGTTGAAGCAAAAGCTGATTAGAAAGAGTCTCTGAGGCAGTCAGCTGTATCCATGCATCATCACCTTGCATATGCAGAATTAAGTGGGATTTGATGTTAGGCGATGGATTTTCATGAAATAGGCATGCCTCTTAATAAGGCGATCAAACTCAAACTCAATTAAAAACTTCTCGAAGAATTTCCAAGATAAAAGCGCACCTTATCGATAAGGTGCGCTTTTATGCTGAAAACTTTAAATAGGTTAGCTTACGGTTAATTTGAGTGTAAGGTAACCATGTTAATTTTCTGGTATTCTAACTTCTCTTCTTCGGTGGCAGCCAGATACTTTGTCATTCTTTGTTTGTTGGTCTCTTCCAAGAAGTTGGTAAGATTGCTGATTAAATTTTCATCCAGGTAATCACTAAAAATATCCTTGTAGAGGGATAAGGATCGTTCATCTAATAGCATCTCATGACCTTGGTCAGTAAACTGCCAAAAGATCCCGTT
>JAAZGI010000508.1 GCA_012511315.1 Clostridium sp. | reverse complement strand
GGGGAGTTTCACCCCTAGGCTCTCACAGAACCGTACGTGAATCTCTCGATTCATACGGCTCTTATCATTCACCTTATGGTGTCCATCCGAGAACCCAATGTGCAAACATTCTGGGTTCTCTTTTTGCCATGTCCTTCAACCATTCCTCTGCTCGTCTTCGATGTCCCCTGAATCGTTTGTATTTCTGCATTGCCCATAGGACTAGTCTTCTGTTCAAGCAGTCCATGGTGTACTTCATTGCTGAAGGGCAGTATTTCTTGAAGTAATTCAGCCATCCACGAACCATCGGATTAATTGCTTCTGCAATCATCTCAATTTTGCTTCCTGAAAGATGGTGAAGGTTCATCGCCTTCACCTTCTTTCGAAATGCTTTTCCCGAATTCAAACTCACTGCCGGAAGGAAGTTGAACTGCAATCTGCCCAGCTTGTCTTTAATGAATCTTTTCTGGAAGGTATATCCCAGAAAGTCAAAGCTCGTCACTGGGTACTCTTTTGTTCTGTCCTTATCCTGGCAATACACTATCTTGGTTTTCAAGGGATGGATCTCTAATTTACACTCCTTCAGCCGTTTTTCCAGACTGGTCAGAATTTCCAATGCTTCTTTCTCCGTATTGCAGTGAATAATGGCATCGTCGGCATACCTTTCAAACGGTGCATCTGGATAACTTCTCGCTATCCAGACATCGAACGCATAGTGCAGAAAGAGATTAGCCAATACAGGACTGATTACACCGCCTTGCGGTGTTCCACATTCCCTTTTTGTCACTATGCCGTTCCCATCCATGAAAGGCGCCTTCAGCCACCTGTCCACATAGATTTCTATCCAGGGTTCTTTTACATGCTTGCGCACGGCTTTCTTCAGGAGCTCATGGTCGATATTGTCGAAAAGCCCTTTAATGTCAAATTCTATGACATAGTTGAACTTCCAACACCTTTGCCTAGCTTGTCCAACTGCGTCAATGGCTGACTTGCCCGGTCGGTATCCGTAGGAATCCTTGTGGAAGATTGGCTCGACATACGGTTCAAAATATAACTTCGTGACCATTTGAGCCACTCTATCTCCGATAGTCGGGACCCCTAATTTCCTTATTCCACCCGTCTTCTTAGGAATTTCCACCATCTTTACCGGTGGTGGAAAATAACTGCCAGAACTCATCCTATTCCAGATTTTATACAGGTTTCCTTTCAGGTCTTCTTCGAATTTTTCGAAGTTAACACCGTCAATCCCCGCACTTCCTCTGTTTGCCTTTACTCTTTTGTATGCAGTCATCACAACTTGTTTGGATATTACATAAGGTTTGCTATTAATCATTAAATCCTCCTGTTTCCAGTTGTTCAAGATTCTAGCTGAATAATACAACCCCTTCGCTCCATTGCCATTACAGCAACTTCATCACTACTACGGATTGTTCCGCCCCTGTATGGTGCATCGCTATTTCGACCTCGCCTTTCTGTAGCTTGTGTCTTTTCACTTATCATCACCATCCAGGTTCCTGTGTTCCACATCAAAGCCTGTCATGTGCTCATGCCTTCTTCATACCGGTTGCCGAACAGACAGCATTTTCAGGGCAGCTTCTGTTCTCCTCCTTGGATAGTGGCGGAATCCAAGTTTTGACAACATTTTATGCTATCGATACCTCGACAAAGGTTCACTTTCGTTCATCTTCACATGACTTACGTGACTATTTTATATAGCCTTTTCCTTATCGCTCACTAACCACAGCTCTTAACTGCAGCAGCATAAGGTCGTTTGACAAGTTTTCCTGACCAATCCTTGCCGAAGGGCCTTCCTTCATCTTTGATGCAGCTTTACACAGCACACCACCACCGTGCGTACCGTTCGGTACACGGCGGTTCTCTAGTTTTCACATATTTTCAGATAGTAGTCAGCCATGGACATATAGCCAAGGCTGGCTATTTCTTTGTTTGTAAGTACACTATTTAGCATGATTGCTGCTCGCCAAGTTCCCTTGCGGCAGTTTGCCATTTCATGCACTTTCCATTCCGGCAAGCCGAATTTTTGAATCATCCGGTATCTCGTTTTGACTTTCTTCCACTGTT
>JAAZGI010000509.1 GCA_012511315.1 Clostridium sp. | reverse complement strand
TGATGGGTTATGGATGGAAAAGATGCAAATTAATCGTTTCAACGCTAAAATAGAGATAGTGTAATTGATTGTAAGATTGAAATGAACATAAAGGAGTAGGTATGGAGAACAAAAGAATGGTTATGATACCGGGACCAACGCCGGTAGTTAAAAGTATTCAAGATCAGATGGGTCGGGAAATGCAAGCCTTTGGTGATCCAAGATTTATTGCTGACTATAAAGAAGTAATCAGGGATTTAGGCGAAGCCGTGAACTGTTCAGGGCAAACCTTCTGTTTTGCAGGAACAGGAACCTTAGCCATGGAAATGGCTGTTGCTAATATAGCCAAAGCAGGAGATCACATTTTGCTTGTAAGCCATGGTTTCTTTGGTGATCGCTTTATTGAAATCTGTGAGCGAAAAGGAATCGAGCTGGATGTTCTTGAAGCGGAGTGGGGAAAGATTATCCCAGTGGCTGAAATAGAAGCCAAGTTAGCTGAAAGGAAATATGTAGCCTTACTTGTTTCCCACGTAGATACAGCAACGGGGGTTAAAGCTCCATTGTTAGAATTAGGCAAAATGATTCGAAAGTATCCAGATACCATGTTTGTGGTGGATGGAGTTGCTGCCACCTTGGGTGAATACACAGACTTTGACGGAATGAATATGGATATTCTGTTTACTGGTTCCCAGAAAGCCTTTGGCGTGAGCCCAGGATTATTAATGCTTTGGGCTAGTGACCGAGCTATGGCGCGCAGAAAAGAGCTTGGCTCGATTCCAGAATATTATGTAGACTTTGAAAAATGGCAACCAGTTATGCAAGATCCTGCCAAGTATTTTGCCACGCCTGCAGTTAACTTAATTTGGGCTGTTCAGGAATCATTACGAATTGCGAAAACTGAAGGGTATAAACAGCGCTATGAAAGACATTTAAAGAACGCTAGAGCCATGCAGAAGGCTTTGGAGGAGCTTGGCTTCACCTTGCTGGCTGAGGAAGGGTATCGGGCGGTAACCCTGTCTAACGTGATCTATCCAGACGGGATTGATGATGGAAAGTTCCGCGCCACTTTGATGGAAGAGGGGATGATGGTAGCCGGTGGACTGGCTGCTTTTGCTGGAAAGATGTTCCGTATTGGACATATGGGTAACATCGATATTAACGATGAAGTGGCTGCCTTAGGAATTATTGAGCGTGCTCTTTACCGCGTGGCTGATATCGATAAGTTAGGTGTAGGCGTAGCAACCTATATGCGTGAGATGTTGCAGGGGCAATAAGTCTGAATAGAGTTTAAAAGGTTTTCCAGTGA
The DNA here is from genome assembly GCA_012511315.1 of Clostridium sp. Taxonomy (GTDB): domain Bacteria; phylum Bacillota; class Clostridia; order Clostridiales; family Clostridiaceae; genus JG1575. Next base: position 248 of record JAAZGI010000509.1, on the reverse strand, counting down.
GCAATTAACCAGTTAATCTTAGGCTTAAGTAGCTATGATGCTGTAAATTAGTGTGAATTAAGAGCTATAGAATAAGTTAGTATAGTAGTAAAACAGAATATAAATTAGACTTTAAAATATTTGAGTTTAATTAGTGGTAAAAACATAAGTGACCCTTAAGGCTGCATGGCTCCAAAGAGAACCAACCAAGCTAAAAAAGTTTTTGCAACTAAGCTAAGGATGATATAAACTCTTTCACCATAGATGTA
>JAAZGI010000447.1 GCA_012511315.1 Clostridium sp. | reverse complement strand
CTTCAATACTATGCACCGTCCGCAGGGCTGTTTTAAAGGGCGTTATTAAAGGAACTGAGATCTCACCAATTTTTATATCTGTTATTTTCATCGACTTCTCCTTGTTAACATCAATCTTTAAATTTGTTGTTCTTACAAAAGTAATTTTATTTTTTTGTTTTTAATGATTCGTAGATACTAAAACAAAAAATAAAAACCCAGCAAATAACAATTTTCATTGTGTCATTTACTGGATTTTATTTACGTTCCCTGTTTTTAACAGCTAATAAATAAAGCAGTTATTTATAAAAATTTTTCTTTATTTCTAGATATTTTTTCCGAGCATTTGTGAAAGCAACTAATAAGGCTTTCTGCGAAGTACCATGATACCTCTTGCGAATTGCTCTTGTGATCGATTCTTCGTCGTCAAAATCCTGGTTGATTAGGAGCTTTTTAATAAAACTCTCCGTGAGACTAATAGTATGGGTACATCCCACATCCACAATTTGATTCGATTCCACATCTATTTCAAAAGCTATGTAAAATGAATTGTAAATTCTAGTGATCGCATTCTCCGATTGAGTTCTTGATTCGCCAATAATATAAACTGTTTCACTCATGATTTGTCACCTCAGATTTTTTTCGCTTTCCTTCGTGAACTGATTCATTTTTAATTCTACCTCTTTTCCCCTCGTCAAACTTAAAAGCAAGAAGAAACTAGAACAATTAATAGCATGAAGCAGCTGTCTTTATCTTAGCAAAAAAAGTAAGTGGACCTCAACTAACAGGTAGTGGCCTTTTTAAAAACATTCGGAGCCATCTTTTTTATCATCTTGTCTCCTGATACACCTTACGTTTCGTCCTATAAATCCTCAACACTCATCACTTGCTTATTGCGTAAAAACATGGAGTAAAGGAGAGGTCTCTTTTCCGTTTCTATTTCTCCGACTTGATTGTCGTAAGGATCACATCGCCAGTAATTTTTACTAGGAATAAAATCAGCTTGGAATTCATTGTTGGCAACCATACGAAATGGATCTAGATTTCCAAAGTAAAAGGCTCGCTTTTCTTCATCTCCTCTTGATTTTGCATCTACTCCAAATGATGGGTCTGCAACCATCCAGCCATAGGGCTTTATGTGAAACCTAGCCCAATCATGGGCACCACAAAAGTCCCGTCTTGCAATCAAACCACTTTGCCACTGCGCCGGAATTCCTTGACTACGACAAAGAGTTATAAATAATAAAGTCATGACACCGCAATCGCCTCGACGATTAAGAGCACAGGCTTCCGCTATATTCTCCATACAAAAATAGGATGGCATAAAGGCGTAACTAATTTCATTTGTAATAAAGTCATAAATCGCTTTCGCTTTATCCAATGGAGAATCTAGTCCTTTGGTGATTCTTTCACCTAGGTTCATTAGGTAAGGTGTAAACATTATATGAGGTGCCTTCTCTTCTAAATCATGCTTTCCTTGGTCAGGGTCGGGTTTAACGGAGCTTATTTCAGTATACTTCGCAGTATGTATATAGGAATACTCCACTAGGAATTCATGGTTTTCTTTCATGGTTTCTTCCCAGTATATGGTTCTTTGAGCCGCATCTTCCGGTGCAATCACAGCATTGGCAGGATATACCGTTTCAATGCGTATATCGCTTTGTTGATCACAGGCTCTGGGTATGGGTAAATGAACCCGCACCCCTTCGCCTTTTTTTAAAAACTCATCTTTCACTCGCAAGCTGGAACGGATTCGAATTCTTTTAGAGAGTTCACCCTTCTCCATCATTTCTTTTTTGATATCCGAAAAAATGTGTTCCCCGTTTTGATTGGGATCAATTCCTCCCCGGGGAAAATCTTCGGTAATAACCCGTGATTGAAAATCGGAATCTGTTTTATACAAACTCTCAAAAAATCGACCGAAATAATGTGGTTGACCCTTGATATAGATCCAGTCAATTTTCCCTTCAAGAACCTTTTCTTGAAGCTCCTCAAGCGTAAAATCAGGAATGTGTTTTTGTAATAAACCCATCGCTTCCTCTTGAGAAAAAGGATATTCTTCTGGTAGTCGCCTCATAATTTCACTTTGTGCCCTTAAAGCGTCTACCATTTCTTCGCTTAAATCACCTTGACTAACTCTGTATTCAATTTGTTTTATCCCTCGGTCAAAATCACCATTCACTTTGTATCTTAAAATATCATCAGGTAAACCGAGGTGTAGGTGACCAAATTTATGGTTTTCATTCATGAAAAATCCTCCAAAATCGAACCGCTATCTTTAGATGAAAAGTTGCATGATATTAGCAACCAACAATCCGATAACATTACCGACTGCTGCACCAAAGACACCCATCAATACACCTATTCCTGCATAGGAAGGATTGTATGCCGATGCTACAACTGGTGCAGAGGCTGCTCCACCTAGGTTTGCCAAAGAAGCTGTTGATACCATGGTAAGGTCCCAGTGGAATATCTTTGATAAAATAATCATGATTATAATATGTAAAATCAAAACCAATAATCCAGCTAACAACCACATAGGAGCCGCTAAAATGTCTCCCAAGCCAGCACGAGATGCTAATAATGCTATCACCACATAAAGGTAGATATTAGACATTTCGTCTACTCCAGCCATTTTTCCTAGTGGTGATAATGCTCCAATTAAACCCAGAGCAGTGATTAGTAAGACCGTCATTGTACCGCCATCAAACATGCCAATGGCTAATTTCCCACCAAAGTTTTGAGCAATGGCTGAAATGATTAATGAAATACCGAGTAGTGTTAATAAAGATGTAAAGTCCACGACTTTAGTATCCTTTTGAATTTCTGCATTGGTAACTTCCGCTACAGCCTGTAATTTGCTG
>JAAZGI010000446.1 GCA_012511315.1 Clostridium sp. | reverse complement strand
TTTCTTTTTATTTAACCATTTATAATTCTATCATCTTTCTCCATTCACTTTCAAACGAATTCATTAAGCTGAAGAAACCTAATAATTGAAATAAAATCCTTTTAATCCAAGTCTTTACTGATGGTTTATTAGATCTTCTCCTGATAGTTTATTCGCTCTTTTCCTGATGCTTTGACTAAGCTTGTATCTCCGCTTTGAGTAGAGCTCTGTTCTTCTGGCGCCAATCCTTTTGATAGCTCGATTCAAGACTTAATCGCTTCTTCTGTTAATTGCTACAAACATTACAATGAATTTGTTAGAATTAAGAAACAAGGCATTGATTAATGGATGATGGCACAACTCAGAAGGTCTGGTCAATTTATAAATTTACTATCCACGAAGCGAATCCTACCGTAGCTTAAAAGAAAAGGAGATCCTATGAAAATTTTATTGTTAACCAAAAAGGATATGAAAAGAGTCATTACCATGGCCGAAGCTATTCAAGCTGATAAGGATGCCCTGGCTATTTATTCTTGTGGTGAAAAAGATATCCCCCTGCGTACTAATTTAGATATCAAAGAATTTGAAGGTCAAAGTCTCTATATGCCTGGTTATGCTAAAGCAGCTAAAGCGTTGGGTGTAAAGATAGTATCTGTTTATCCCAATAATGCTGAAAAAGGTATTCCCAGCGTTCCCTCCACCATGGTCCTCGTGGATGATGAAACAGGACAGGTTACTTGTTTAATGGATGGAACTTATCTGACTCAGCTTCGAACGGGAGCCGTAGCAGGTGCTGCAACTGACCTATTAGCCAGAAAGGATGCCAAGAAGTTTGTTTTAATTGGAACAGGTGGTCAAGCTGCCAGTCAATTAGAAGCCGTTCTCGCTGTCCGCTCCATTCGTGAAGTAAAAGTGTTTTCCAGACATGCGCCGAAGGCTGAAGAATTCGCCCAAGCAATGAGAACTAAGTTTGATATCGACATTTCCATCTCTACTAATTTAAATAAAGACATTCAAACTGCAGACATTATCACTGCAGTAACAACCGCCAAAAAACCAGTTTTTGATGGCACCCTCTTAAAACCAGGCGTTCACATTAATGGGGTTGGCTCCTATACACCTGAGATGTGTGAAATTCCACCTGAGGTTTTAGATCAGGCTGGTAAAATTTATGTTGATACCAATGATGCCATCAAGGAATCAGGCGATTTCCAAAGCTTACTTGAAACAGACCGCTTTGATTTATCAGCAGTTACTGGAGAACTCGGTGAATTAGTTGAAGGCAAAAGCCCAGGCCGTGAAAATGAAGATGAAATCACCTTCTTTAAAACAACAGGCAACGCAATCCTAGACATTGTGGTTGCTAAAAAAATCTACGACAATGCGAAACAGGAAGGCATTGGCAATCTAGTCAGGCTATAAGTCCAATAATAAGGTATTCCAACATTGAAAAAAGCAGAGAATAAAATCTCTGCTTTTTTCATCCTATCAAATGGATTTAATTGCTAATCTTTATGTTTCTTTAATAATCGACTCATCCGGTGGTAGTCCATAAAATTATTTCATTTCAGGTAGTGTGTAGTCATGATTATAAGAGTAATCATAATAAACATTTTCCTCGATACTAAACCCTTCAGAATACTCATCATTTCGGTACCGTTTTAAAGCTTCTGCTATTTGATCGCTGGGTGCTTGGCTAGGATCAATATTATACCAAGAGTAAGTTACTGCACTTTTTCGATCTATGGTGAACTGAATATTTAAGCCTACGAAGCCATAATCCTTTTTGTTCATTTCAGCAATAATTTGGCTAAAGTACTTTATAAAGTTCTCATCGGTTCCTTCTTCTTGAATGTCTACCGTTGGCATATAAGTTCTCAATTTACCAAATTTAAAGGGTTCTTCCAGCTCCAGTAAGTCGGGGCTATCTGCTCCAAATCGACCAACAACTCGTAAAAGCTGGTCGCCCAAAACTGGCTTTAGCTGATCATATAACACATCATCCGTTCCCATTGTAAACCGTTGCATAGTCCCTGGCTTTTGTTTGAGCGCCCGGTCATAGAGGTAGCGAATTCGAGGCTTATTTAAGTCACTAGGCGCCATATCAGTGGATATATAAAGATCGGGGTGGTTTGTAGATTGAAAGT
>JAAZGI010000072.1 GCA_012511315.1 Clostridium sp. | reverse complement strand
TCTCTTTTTAGGCAAGTTCTGATGAGACAATCCATCGATGTCACCTTTAGCGGAGCTCCTCAAGGAGCAGTAGATAACTACAAAAACATCCTTGGAATTGTCTTGGATTGGAACGGGAAACAGATTTCTTTAAACCAATCATTTTTATTTATTTCGGGAGTATTTCTAATTTCTTTGCTGTTGTTTTTCATTAACTTCAAACGTAAAAAAGAAGTGATTTAAAGATTGATTTGAAAAACTGGTTTAATTGAAATACTAATAAACCCCTAATTTTTGTCAGCTTTCGAGGAAGGGGCTGAATATACACTATCCATTGTGGCGGATAAGAATTCTACCAGGTGACCAAGAACCCAACTCGTCCAAACTATATATATTAATTTAACTATTAAAAGCGACCACATCTCTAGATGGGTCGCTTTTAATAAAGTAGTCATATCAATTTCCCTAGCGCAAGTTATCAAAAGACGTAGGACTCGTCCTATGGATTGGCTGGGTTTTCAATTGTCTCAAAGGTGTTAAAATCTTTAAAGGTTGTTTCGGCATTGATTGTAGCTGTATTACTTTCAGAGAGACTTCCTTTCGTTCCAACTTTTGATTGACGTAGTAACATGGTTTCCTTCTCAATGATATAAACGATGTCGAGGTCAATGTCGTCATCGGTAATACCATTATAATTAATACTGTAGGGTTTTCCGACGGCTCGAAAGATATTTCCGTTTTTACCAGTAAACTTAAACTCATAATCGGAATCAAGCTCTGTCATTTCTAGGTCATCTACAACATCTAAAAAGGTATCTAAAATAGGTTTATAAGTGGTGGCATAATTTTCTCCCCCATTATATGTTTCCCAGCCAGTACCTTGATTGGCAAAGATTCCATCAGATCCTTTATAAAAATCAAAAGTTTGTACCAAATTATTCTTCGTAGTTACATTGCTAGTGTATATGCTTTCGATATTTTGCTGATCATCAAAAATCATTTTTGATTCTAGTTCAATATTTTGATTCTCTTCTCGGTCATCTAATGTAGTGACTAAATTGATATTCGTTACTTGGTTGAGGGAGTTTAATCCTTTGATACTGTCGCGAGCTTTTTCAATAACCTCTTTCTTACTTAAATTTTGATTGGTTTTACCGCTTCCCATTTCGCAGCCAATTAAAACCACGGCAAGGAAACTAAAGAGTATAAATAGTTTGATTTTTTTCATTTACATTCCCTTCTTTCTCTTTCATTACATGACTTGAACTAATCGGTTGTTATCTTTTTTTGAGATTTTTCAAAAAAAGATAACCAAAGAACAAATTAGTGAATAGAACAACAATTATAAATAAAGTAGCAAAGTATAAATTTAAACCTTCAAAGCCGACATTTGTTTCTCTAAAATAGGCCCATAATTGCAGAAGATACCATACTATGCCGATTTCTGCAGGGGCAAGTAAAATGAGTTTGTTTTGTGTTAATCGACTTATTCCATAGGTATAGACCAGAGTTCCTATAAATAGAGCAACTATTATTAAAAGAAGCTGGTACATTGAAACAACCTCCTTGTACTGGGTGAAAAGTTACGTGATGTATATGTTGGAATTATAACATGAACCGAGCTAAAATTATAAAATAAACAGCTGAGGGGGATGAAAATAATTGATTTGTTAATATTGTTTCGGAATTATGAATATTTGTTTCTGAATTGATTATTTCCAGTTAAAAAATAACTTAAAATTTAATCATGTTTCATTGGATTGACGAGACCTTCCTGGAGAGATTTCCAGTGCTTATCTGCCATCTTTGATGTGACAATGATAGAAACATGTTAGAAATTGATTGTTTCAGCTGGTCATCAATAATCAAAATATTTACCGATCTGTTGTCTAAGGACGAAGATCTTTTAGATTAAAACTTTGACGTGACTAAAGATTATTTTAGCTTAGGTTGTAAACTGATTGGACTAAATCAATGGCGAGTCTGTATAAATCAGCTCTATCTACAGTGATTATGCTCAAAGATTAAATTTTTGGAAAGGTTAGAATTAGCCGATAAAAGTTGCTGTCTGAGTGAAACGAAGTAAATGAGAGTAAGCTCATTAACGATTTCTTTGCTCTGATTTTTGAGACTTAAGCTATATAAAGATCAAAATGAAATGGGCAACGATTCATTTTATTTGACAATAGGTCACCTTACTATAAAATAGCAAGAGTAAAGTAAATGAATGAAAATGAGCTCTATGAAAAGGATGTTTAATATATATGGAAACAATTAGAGGTGAGGGTTGTGACACTTTAATTCCAACCGGAGAACGAAAAACACTCAGTGAAGTTGAACTTTCGATTACCAAAAAGTATCGAAAAAAGATCTGGTCAAAGTTTACGAAAGCTTTAAACGAGTACCAATTGATAGAAAAAGGCGATCGAATTGCAATTGCTATTTCTGGGGGAAAGGATTCTTTATTGATGGCCAAACTTTTTCAAGAATTAAAACGGCATCAAAAGTTTGAGTTTGATGTGGAATTCTTGTGCATGGACCCAGGTTACCATC
>JAAZGI010000071.1 GCA_012511315.1 Clostridium sp. | reverse complement strand
TGTTTCTTTTTCGTTTCCAACCATCTTCCCCCGCATTCTATTTTTCATCATTATAACAAAAGACCAGCCTAAAAATGATGTATTTTCTGTTGATTTACCATACTTTTTGAAACGCTCAAATCGCCTACTAACTTTGGTAGGTCCTTTCGCAACTATCCTAACAGGCTGTTAATGAAATCCTGAAAAAGTCATCGTCATGTTTTTTTATTTTCCTTGAAAATAATATCCACATAAAAGAGACTCAACTCAATTTTAAGCCCTTCATTTTTCTTACTAAAAATAAAGCAACCTCCAAAAGCTGGACTGTGCCCAACTTTTGGAGGTTGCTTATAAAAATTTTGGTAAGGGTTTTGTCTAATTTTTTTTAACTTCTTGACTACTAATTAAGCTTGACCGATTAAGAGCACGGCCACGTCATTCACATTGGTGCCAGTAGGACCGGTCATAATTAGTCCATTCACAGAAGCCAGGGCAGGATAGGAATCATTTTCTTGCAAGGTTTTATGAATATCAAATCCCTTTTCTATTAGCCTCGTCTTAGTCTGGCCATCTACTATTCCACCAGCAGCATCCGTTGGGCCATCAGTTCCATCAGATCCCAAACTAAATACCACCACATGATCTAGGCCAGAAATTTGATCCGCCGCTGCCAAAGCCAGTTCCTGATTCCGTCCACCTTTTCCTTTACCAGTAAGTTGAACAACAGTCTCTCCTCCAGCAATAAATGCTAGGGGGCCCTTTGAACCATGGGTTTTAGCAATCGATCCGATAAAGGATCCAGCTTCTTTTGCCTGACAAGAAAGACAGTCGGTGAGAATAATGCTTTGATAACCTAAGGCCTCTGCTTGCTTAGCGGCCGCTTGGCATAATTCCTTGACACTCCCAGTCACATGTGTTGTCACATTATCAATCCGCTTGGGTGTTTCTTTGCCGAGTAATTCCTGGGCTTGGGGTGATAATTTTAAGTTGTACCGTTTAACAATCTCCTCAGCCTCATCTCTTGTACTGGAATCCGGATAGGCTGGTCCTGAGGCAATCATATCCAAAGGATCGCCGATAATATCGCTAAGTACAATGGCTTCAACTTGAGCTGGTGCACAAAGTTGTGCAAAGCGCCCGCCCTTAACTCGAGATAATCGTTTGCGAATGGTATTGATTTCCACGATATCTGCACCGCTTGCTAAAAGCTGGTCGGTTACATCAAATAGTTCTTCTTCAGGGATCAAGGGATCTTCGAATAAAGCCGATCCCCCCCCTGAAATTAGCAAAAGAACTTGGTCTTCTTTGCTTAAATTTGAAACCATTGCTACGGCCCTACGGGTTGCTTTAAAAGAATTTTCATCCGGTACTGGGTGACCTGCCTCCCAACTTATTATCTTTGGAATGTCACCCATCACATGATCATATTTCGTGATCACACATCCAGAGTGGATCCGATCGCCTAACCGTTGACTGGCAGCACTAGCCATGGACCAAGCTGCTTTACCAAAAGCGATTAAAATAAGCCGTCCTTGGCTCACTTCAATTTGATCGATTGCTTTATGAACAGCCTTGTCAGGCCTCGAAGCAATCAGACAGGCTTTAATAATCTTTTCTGCATCCTGTTTCATATTCATCTGCTTGGCCTAAATGAATAAGGAAAGAAGGACGATTCCAACCATGGCAGAGAGACCTGAAACCAAAGTCCCCAGAGTTTGTGTTTTGTACCCTTGCTCCGGTGTCATGCCACCAAAGTTTGTGACAACCCAGAAGTAGGAGTCATTGGCATGGGAGACCGTCATGGCACATGCTCCAATGGCCATAACGACTAGGGCAATCTGTGCTGGTGTAGTAAAACCAAGAGCAGTAAGCATAGGGGCAAGAATCCCTGCTGTTGTTGTAATGGCAACAGTAGAGGAACCTTGGGCTGATTTTAGAATGGCCGCCAAGATGAAGGGGAATAAAATACCAATGTTATCAAATACAGTGGCATTTTCAGTAATAAAAGCAACTAAACTAGTGGATGCTATAATTTTACCTAAAACTCCACCCGCTGCGGTGATAAATAAGATGGGTCCTACGGTCTTTAAGGTTTCATTGGTTGCTTCATATAATTCATCCATATTGGACCTGCTAAGATAAAGAACAATAGCAAAAACCACACCCACCGCTAGAGCAATGATTGGAGTCCCAAAGAAGGTGAAGAAGGTGCGAATGCCGCCAGTCCATTTTAAAATAGATGCTACATTTGACATACTCATCAAAATAATGGGAATAATAATAGGAGCTAAACTCATGAAGCCTGAGGGAAGATCTCCATAAGAAGCTACTAAGTCTTCGTAGGTTTCTGAGATTTCACCCTCTATTTCTAAATCTTGTTTTGAGGTCACTTTTTTACCAATATACTTTGCAAAAAAGTAACTACCAATTAGCGTTGGAATGGAGACTAAAAGACCCATGCCAATTACTAATAATAATGAATCCCCTACACCCAATGTATTTGCAGCTGCAATGGGTCCTGGTGTGGGTGGTATAAAGACATGGGAAGTATAAAGCCCAAGGGATAAAGCCACTGACATGGTGACACTGGACGTGTTGGTGCGTTTGGCTAATGCCTTACGAATCGGGTCTAAAATAACAAAACCTGAGTCACAGAACACTGGAATGGAAACAACCCAGCCCATGAGTTCAATGGCAAGTGCCGGTCTTTTTTGGCCAACTGCCTTAACCACCATATCCGACAATTTAAGGGCAGCTCCAGTTTTTTCAAGCAAGGAGCCAATCAAAGCACCAAAGATAATAACGATACCGATACTTGTAAAAGTACCTGAAAATCCTTGACCAATAACGCTGGCTATACCGCTGATTTTCTCACCATCAGCCGTCACACTGTCTATCAGCGGAATTCCTCCGATGATTCCCAATGCTAGTGAAATGATAATAATACTGAGGAAGGGATGGAGTTTAAACTTTGAAATTAGCAGGATCATAACGATAATAGCAACGATAAAAACAATTAGAAATGGTAT
>JAAZGI010000445.1 GCA_012511315.1 Clostridium sp. | reverse complement strand
TAGAACCATTGGATTCCATAGCAAGAGAAAGTGGAAGGAGGAAAGCCAAATGGATTTTAAACGATATTTACTTCATGTTTCCACAGCCATGACTGCTATATTCGGGGGAACATTCTTGTTTCGATATTTCCGAGATGGCGATGTTTTAAAAGAACAACTGGTACTTGGTGTAATTGGCTTGGCCCTTCTTTTGATTTCCCTAGCACTTCGCAAGAAGGGGTCAAACAAACAAAACAGCCAGAATAAAGCCGATTCAGCCTTTGTAACCACAAAAAGACTGGAATCCTATAAAACAGATGACAATGGAAGATGAGAGTCGGGGAGAAACCAAGACACCTAGTTTGGTTGAAGAACAAATAAATTAATTAAACAAATAAGGTAGAATATTATGTTGCAACCAGTTAAGTTGGCTTACTGTGCTTAGGATTGTCGCTATGGTGACTTTTCAAAGCAGGTCAATTCAGATAAAAATATCGGATTATTTTGAAGAAATAGCATTTCAGTGGCTAACTAATACCGAGAAAAAGTACATTCACTCTTCACTTGAATCACGCGGTGCAACTATTTTAGCGCTTTTAAAGAGCCGTAATAATAACGAAAAAATTCCTCTTCACGTAAAAACCCTATGGAGAAAAATCACCATAGGGTTTTAATGGTATGATATAAAAGTTTTCTAAAAGTTAGATAATAACCTTCAACAGCACTCGTTCAAGATTATGGGTCTTCTCCTTATCGTTTAAAGGATTTTAAAACTTCTTTTAACGTGAGGCGGTTCCCGTAATTTAATGAACCAAAGCGGTAGATATAAATGGATAGGGCCGCAAATAATACAACGGTTAAAATCATAATTGCACTAGAGGCGAGTAAGGATATCAATGGAACGCTAGTGAACATGTAACGAATGGGCATAGTGAACAAGGAAATAAAGGGGATGAAGGAAGAGATTTTAATCAGCAAGAGGTCTGGTGCAGTCATAGCAACTGTTGCTGCTAAATAAGCAATAACAAATAAAAAGGTTATCGGAGCCACTGACTTATTAACATCTTCCACTTTCGATACTAAGCTTCCTAAAGAAGCATAAATAAAGAGATAGAGAATATAACCCATAACTGAAAATAAAATATACACAAGCATAGTGTCCAATGTCATTGACCCTTGAATCATTTGAGTAACTGCCTCAGGATAATTTGTCTTATTTAGGAAAAACCCGAGTATTCCAAACAAGATTATAGCTATCATTTGTAAAATCCCCGTTAGCCCAACTGCAGCCACTTTGCCTAAAATCAATGTTCGAGGTTTCGTTGATGTGATTAATAGTTCCATGGTTCGAGAATCCTTTTCCCTAGCCACTGAGGTCGCCACATTATTTCCATAGAGAAGAATTAACATGTACATGATAAATATGATAGCAAAAGCAATGGCTGTACTTGACCCTGCTTCTTTACCTAAAAATACATCCTCTTTTTCTATCGGTTGATTTAGGATTTCACGGACCGCTTGAACATCCATTCCACTTTCAGCAAATAATCGATTTTCGTTTGCTTGTTTGAGGCGATCGCCAAAATCCCACGACTCAAATGAGTTCATCGATTGATCATAAGTTATATACTTATAACTGTTAAAATCAATTACAACAAAACCAGAAGAGACTTCTTCATTACGAATTGCTTCCACCAGTTCTTCTTCTGATGCGTAGGTTTCTTCTCCAATGACTGGACTGAGGGCCTCTTTAAGTTCTTGATTTTGATAAACCACCACATTTTCGTTTATTGCTTCAGGGTTTTCCTCAACACTTTGATTAATCTCATCATTATCAAACCAAACAATAATGCTGGGAATCGTCGTTATCAATAAGGTGAATGCACACATAATTGCTGTGGTGATTAAGAGGCTTTTATTCATCAGCATTCCTTTTAATTCGAATTTAAAAACTGATTTAAGCTGTTTCAATGTGATCACCTGCTTTCTCAATAAATATTTCTTGAAGGCTTGGTAAGTATTTGGCGAATAGGGTTAACTCAATATCTTCTTGAAGTAAGCTTTTTAGAAATGATTTCTCCGTTTCTTTAGGATTTAAAGTTAGGATCACATCTTCGCCTTCCAATGTATATCTGTAGTTTGATAAAAAGTCTAGATTTTTCATATCTGCAAACTGCAAGCGAAGTTTACCTTCACCGGTTTGTTTTTTAATTTCATTTAAATTTCCGGCTAAGACAATTTCCCCTTCGTTTATAATAGCGATATCATCACAGATGGACTCTACATAACTCATTTGATGAGAAGAAAAAATTATAATTCGGTCCTCTTTTATATAACTTAGCAACGCATCTTGAAAAATTTTTGAGTTTACTGGGTCAAGACCTGAGAATGGTTCGTCCAAGATTAAGATATCAGGCTCGCCGATAAAGGCTTGAGTAATCTGAACCTTTTGTTGATTTCCTTTGGATAAGGTTTCAAGTTTTTGATCTAAATAAATGTCGATTCCAAATTCTTTGCACCATCTCTTCATGGAATCTTCTGCATTTGTTTTAGATGCACCCCTTAATTCAGCAAAATAGAGTAACTGATCTTTTACTTTAAACTTTGAGTACATTCCTCTTTCCTCGGGAAGGTATCCGATTATGTAATCACTTGGCTTAAATTTTTTGCCATTCATAGTAATCGATCCGCTATCTCCTGCAAATACATCCATAAGAATTCTTATTGAGGTAGTTTTTCCTGCTCCATTACGTCCTAAATATCCAAAGATTTGTCCAGAATGTACATTCAAGTTAATATCTTTAAGGACATGATTCTTACTAAATGACTTATTCAAGTCTGTAACAACTAAATTCATACTTTTCTCCTTATTGCATTCTTTTATCCACTTTGTAATCTAAATAAAGATGATTACACAAAGTTCTTTCGGTTGATGTTGCCCCAATGTTAGATGAAGTGCTTAGCCCATCCTGCCTGAGCAAAGATACAACAGCTTGATGAGACATCATGATTCATCAACATGAGTTTCATTACGATAATACATTATATTTCAGTCACTACATGATATCATGTTATGCACTAAATGAGTGTAAAACAACCAAATGAAAAGCCTTCGTTAATAATAAATTGTATTCTAGGAAAAAACAAACTGAGACCAAAACAACTGTTTTCTTGTCTAGTTAGTTTTAAGGTTTCAGAGATGCTCTAGAGACAAATTTAAAATAAGTTTTGTGTATTACAATGTGAACGTTCCTCATCAAGTTATAGCGATTCTTCTATTAAAAAGGTTAAACACATAAACAGATTAAAGCAAATAAAAGGTCAATGCAAATTTAAGGTTTTTAATGGAAAGAGTTTGTATTGTAAATTTAAAGAAGAAAAACACTTTTGGTCACTTGAAAAAATATTTGGTTCAATGAAAAATTTTTATACCTGTTAAGTAATTTTACTTGACAGGTATTTTCTTCCTTGGTATTATTGTCCAGTGGGTAGGTGATAGCGATGGAAGATTTTGTGGAAATATCATTACTGATGGATTACTATGGAATCCTTCTGACTGATAAACAACAGAAAATTATGGACTGGTACTTTGATCAAGACTTTTCTTTATCAGAAATCGCTGAACTGAACAAAACATCGAGGCAGGCCATTCACGATATGATTAAACGAACTCATGGTCAGCTTTATAAGTATGAGGAAAAACTTCATTTAAAACAATTAAGTGAAGAACGAGAAAATAAGAAAAAAACTATAATCCAACAATTGGAAGCCGGGATGATAAAGGTGGAAGAGCTTAAAGAGCTCATTGAATCCCTTTAGCCTGGACCGATAAAGGAGGAACCATGGCTTTTGAAAGTCTTGGAGATCGTCTCCAAGAAAGTTTAAAGAAGCTTCGGGGCAAAGGCTCCATTAATGAAGCAGATATTCGGGAAGCCATGCGGGAAGTCAAGCTTGCACTGCTTGAGGCTGACGTAAACTTTAAAGTTGTTAAAAACTTTGTAAGGCAAGTTAGCGCTAAAGCAATTGGCGAAGATGTCATGAGATCATTGACACCAGGACAAATGGTCGTCAAGATTGTCCATGATGAATTGACTCACCTCATGGGGGATGAAGAGGTACCTTTAAAGTTAAGGGACTCAGGTATGACGGTTTACATGCTCTGCGGATTGCAAGGGGCGGGTAAAACCACAATGGCTGGAAAGCTAGCTCTTCATATGCGGAAAACAAAAAACAGAAAACCAATGTTGGTGGCCTGTGACGTATACAGACCGGCAGCGATCAAGCAGCTGGAAGTGGTGGGAAAGCAGATTGATGTACCGGTATTTTCCATGGGTGATAAAGTAGACCCAGTGGAAATTGCTCGTCAAGGAATCCTAGCCGCCAAAGAGGCTGGCTCTAATTTTGTGATCATTGACACCGCTGGACGGTTGCACATTGATGATGAATTGATGGACGAGCTACAGCGCATCAAGGCGGAAGTTAATCCCCAAGAAACTCTTTTGGTGGTTGATGCCATGACCGGACAAGATGCCGTTAACGTGGCCCAAAAGTTTGATGAGATCCTAGATATTACTGGGGTTGCTCTTACAAAACTTGATGGTGACACACGAGGCGGAGCTGCTTTATCCATTCGAGAGATTACTGGAAAACCCATCAAATTAGCCGGTGTCGGCGAAAAGATGAATGATCTGGAAACCTTCCATCCCGATCGGATGGCCAATCGAATTTTAGGTATGGGCGATGTAATGTCGCTGATTGAAAAAGCTCAGTCAGAAATTGATGAAGACGAAGCAATGAAGCTGGGCGAAAAAATGTTAACGAAAGACTTCAACTTTGAGGATTATCTGGCGCTGATGCGGCAGATGAAGCGCTTGGGACCTTTGGGTAAAATCATGGATATGATTCCAGGAATGAACAAAAGCGCCCTTAAAGGTGTAGATATGGACGAAGGGGAGAAATCCATGGCGATGAATGAAGCGATCATTTATTCTATGACCCCCAAAGAGCGACGAAATGCAAAATTGATTAATTCGTCCCGTAAAAAGAGGATCGCAAAAGGAGCCGGTGTAACCATAGCCGATGTGAATCGATTGATTAAAGGCATGGAAGAATCGAAGAAAATGATGAAACGCTTTGGCGGAAAGTTACCTTCCGGTGGCAAAGGCGGCGGACTATTTGGTGGAAACCTACCTTTTTAGGCGGGATTCGATATATTTTGGTAGAAGCCTATCTTTAAGATGGGATTCGATATAATTTGGAGGTATATTATTATGGCAGTTAAAATTAGAATGAAAAGAATGGGTTCAAACAAGGCACCTTTTTATAGAGTGATTGTGGCAGATTCAAGAGC
>JAAZGI010000444.1 GCA_012511315.1 Clostridium sp. | reverse complement strand
GTAGTAGCGAGTCGAGATATCACGGAATTCTTCGCGCCACCAAAGCATGCTCCGAATCTGTTCCGCTTTCTCTTGCAGTTTATTGGCTACTTTACGGCCTTGACTTAGTTGGATATCCTCCAAAGCTTTTAAATAATTAGAATGCAGCTTTCGTTTGCCACTTTCGGGACTAAAGGCTTCGTCCAGGGTCAGCGTATCTCGAAAGGAAACAATCAGTGGGCTGGGATTCTCACTAAAGTCTGGCCAAGAAACATCCAGCTCCCGCTCCGAATGGTATTCATAGTTGTTCAGAATTTTCCGGAAATCAGAAAGAAAATATTGATTTTGTCTCACATCTTGGATGGCCAAAACCAGATTCTCCACCGGCTCTTCTAACCACCAGGTCAGAGCCTTCTCATGGACGCGAACTATACGAGATAAATCCCACAGGTCATAGAAAGGGCGTAAATGGGAAATGTTGGTGATGCCGCCGATCAGGTCATAATACGTTGATTGATCGGTGTGCTTTAAAATCGCATCACGAGCTAGTCCCATATGGATGTTGTTGAGGAATATTTGCCAAAAATAAGTTCCTTCGCTTTTAAGGTAGAGATTATGCACCAAATCAATCCAGGCGTTCTTCAACTCTTGTCCTTCCAGCTTATGTAGAGCATTTAGGGATTGTTCATAGACCGCCAAAAGCTCCCGCTTCAAAGGTTCACGATTTAAGCTTCGCTCCTTACGGATTTTGTTTTGAGCCAGTGCCATGCGCAAAAGTCTGGCACCTGTCAAAGGACTCCAGGGTGTAGCACTCCCGCCTTCGACCGTAGACTCTATGCCCAACTCCTCATCAAACTTGCGTTCTTTATAGCCTGGCACCTTGGCTAAAGCTGCTTTGACCACGGAGACATTCCAGTACATGCGACCGAAGCGTACGATGGATAGTTTGCGCAACTCTTTTTCCGTTAATATGTGAGACTCCAAAAGGAAGCGCTTTAATTCAGTCTCCCAAATGTATTCATAAAGACTCAGCATCAAGGGCTTACTCACGGTGGCGGATACGCCACCGTCCTTAAAGTCGGCCGTACTCCACTGATCCTTGAGTCCGCTGTAATTAATTCGTGTGACGGGACGGGTCTGAAGAAAATAATTGCGTCCTTCTTTTACCGCAAATTCCACATCTACGGGATGACCATATAGCTTTTGAATGTTCAACAAGGTGACTGCCAAGGTTTCTAGCGCTTTCTTTGATAAAAGTGAGGCATTCTTAGGCATTCTCACCTGAGCCTCGTACCAGTTATAAAGATAACTCTCGGGATCAGCCTGTCCAGACACAAGGGAATCACCAAGACCAGCAATCACTTCGATGACCATCTGTTTATCATCACCAGTGGTGGGATTGATGCTAAACATGACACCAGCCAAATCCGCTGCCACCATTTCCTGAATGATCACTGCCATGGAAGCTTTCGCTGGATCTTGTTCCTGATGAACCAGATAACTTAAAATGGGTTCCTTCCACAGAGAACGAATGCAGTTCACTATGTGCCTAGGAACTTCCTGATAACTGACATTCAAAAAAGACTCGTATTGACCCGCGAAGGATGCCTCATTTAAATCCTCCAAGGTTCCTGAGGAACGAATGGCATATAATTTTTGGTCATTTAATTGACTTAGAATGACCGCTTCCAGGTGATCAGGCAAAGTGAGTGCCTGGGTGAGAAGGGTAATCTCCTCGGCCGTCTGGTGGATATTGCTTGAATCTAGCTTTTGCAAAGCCTTCGCCACTTCTTCCTTAATACCATTTTCAGACAAAATGGCTTCTGTAGGTGTACTGGAAAGTACAAAGCCCTCTGGCACATTAAATCCTGCCCGCTTCAATTCCCCCAAACTAACAGCCTTATTGCCCAAAGACATCCAGTCTTCTGCATCTTTAATATTGATAAGATTCCAATTTTTATCCATAATAATTCTCCATTGTTTCGGTTTATCTATTAGTAGTCCTCCATCTGAGATGGACCTTCCATTTGAGATGGACCTTCTATTTGAGGTAGTTTATCCATTTGAGGTGGTTTATCCACTTAAGGTGGTTGATCTATTGCTAGTCAATTAATATTCTTATGTTATTCCCATGACTGAATGAAGGATCTCGTTTTGAATGAGTGCAGTAAATAGCCCATGTTATTAAATTAGCTGTTAAATAACTTCAAATAATTTTCAGGCAGAGTTACCTAAGATATAAGAGTTGGAGACTGTGATTCATCGTGGATTCCTCCCTGAACTTATACTAATTGGCCTAAAACATGTTTTTTCTAAGGTTCATAAAGTATAAGAGTATATTCAGTAAAATGTGGGTTGCGGCGCCTATCAATAGTCCAATTATGAAAAAGTTCCACCCGTAAGGGTAGAATATTCGAAGGACGATTAAACAGCCCAAAACAGAATCGGCCTGATCTAAAAATATGAAAAAGGGACGTAAAAATCCTTTGGGGTTTTTTCCCGGAGAAATGGCCAATCGTCGTTTTAAAAATGAATTAGGTAATTCAGCTGTGGCATAGCCCAACCC